>JAJUHY010000262.1 GCA_029265735.1 Marinobacter segnicrescens
ATTGGCGATGTCTGAGAACGTCGCTGTGCCCTTGTCCGCAGCAACCACCAGATAGTGGTCATCGCCATCCTGACGGACCACATCCTGGGGCGGCTGAATGCCGGCTTCCACCAGGTTGTCGGTGATATCCAGCAGGCCCCGGATAAAGGTCTTATAGGCTTCAACACCTTCGGCCTGGAACGCCTCACGATCGGAAGGGTCCGGCAGCTGTTTTGCCACAAACCCGCCCTTGGCGCCGACCGGTACGTTTACCGCGTTCTTGACCTGCTGAGCGTTCACCTGGCCCAGGATCTCGGTGCGGTAGTCCTCGAACCGATCCGACCAGCGCAGGCCGCCCCGGGCAACCTTGCCGCCCCGCAGGTGTACCCCTTCCACGCGGGCAGAGTAGACGAAGATCTCATACATGGGCAGCGGCAGCGGCATGTCCGGGATGCTGCGGGGGTCCAGTTTGATGCTGATATAAGGCTTGGGCTGTCCCTGACCATCCATCTGGTAGAAGTTGGTTCTCAGGGTCGCCCGGATCAGATCCAGATACAGCCTCAGTACCCGGTCTTCGGACAGGTTTTCCACCTCCTCCAGACCGGCGTTGAACTCCAGCTCCAGCTTCTGCTGTACCGCCTGACTCTTCGCCTCGCTCTGCTGCCGCTCCGGATTGAAGCGGTTATCGAACATTTGCAGTATCAGGTCGGTGAGCTTCACATGGTTGACCAGGCTGCTGGCAATAAAGCTCTGACTGTTGCTGAAGCGAATCTGCTGCATATAACGGGCGTAGGCGCGCAGAAGTGCGATCTGACGCCAATCCAGATAGGAAGACAGCAACAGCCGGTTGAAGCTGTCGTTCTCACCTTCCCCAAGCCATACCCGACGGAACAGTTCCTCGAAAATGGGCCGCAGCCGGGGCATATCCACTTCTTCGCCGGACCGGGACTGCAGACTGAAGTCATGAATCCAGACCGCACGCCCTTCGGTGTCCACGATTTCAAACGGGTGCTCTCCGATCACCCGGAAGCCGAAGTTCTCGAAGATCGGCATGATGTCCGACAGGGGCAGTTCTACCCCAGGATTGAACAGCTTGAAGTGCACCATACTGCTGTCTTCGTCCAGGGACTTGTACAGGCTTATGGACAGAGGCTGGCCTTCGGCCACCGCGCTGAGGTGCTCCACATCAACAGCGGCACGGCGCGGTGTAAACAGGTGCTGGTAACTGGCCGGAAATCCGGCGGCGTAACGGTTCAGCAGCTCGTTGCCCCGCTCTTCGCCACAGGACTCCTGTAGCGCTGCTGCCAGGCCATCCCTCCAGGACTGGGCCAGCTCAATGACCTTCTCCTGAATCTCGGCCACTGGCAGCACGCGGTTGCCCACCTGCGGAACCCGAATGGTGAACTGAACCCGTGCCAGCACGGACTCGGAGAACTGGGTGACGAAACTGATATCCTCAGCGTCGAGGTACTTACAAAGGACTTCTTCGATTTTCAGCCGCAGTTCGGTGTTGTAGATGTCACGGGGTACAAACGCCAGACAGGTCACAAACTGGCCGTAGACATCCTCGCGCATGAACACCCGGATCTGCCGGCGTTCCTGAATGTAGAGAATATCCAGAGCGGTTTCATACAGCTCATCAACGCTGATCTGGAACAGCTCATCCCTCGGATATACCGCAAGAATCTGATCCAGCTCCTTGCCAGCGTAGTCATCCTTCAGGAAGCCGGAGCGCTCTGCCACCGCCTGCACCTTCCGGCGCACCACGGGAATTTCCTCCGGCAGACCACTGTAGGCCCGGGAGGTATACAGACCAAGGAAACGACGCTCGCCTACTACCTCACCGTTACTGTCGAACTTCTTGACGGCGATATAGTCAGGATAGGCGGGCCGGTGCACCCGGGAGCGCTGGGCTGACTTGGCAAAAATGAACAGCTCATCGTTCCGGGTCATCTGGCTACGGGTACGCCGGGGCAGTTCCCGCATGGCCACTTCGGCAGAGCGCTCATTATTGACACGCAGGATGCCAAGTTCGGAATTTTTAACCCGGCACACATTCGTGCCCTTTTTATCGCTGACAAAGTCATATTCGTCGTAGCCGAGGAAGGTAAAATGGTCCTTGCTCAACCAGTCGAAGAAGGCCCGGGCTTCTGCGGCATCCTCAGGGGTGATATTGGCCACTGAGCTGTCCAGCTCGCTGGCGATTTCCATGGCTTTCTGTTTCATCGCCTGGAAGTCGGAAACCACAATGCGAACCTCGTGCAGCACGTCCTGCAGCAGGCTCTCGAGGTGCTCCAGTTCCTGCTGGTCGCTGCGACGGTCAATCTCCAGTACGATCAGTGCCTCAAGGGGATGCTCGTTCTGACCCCCTGGCGCGGTGAGTGACCGCAAGGTGCCCGCTTCATCCCGGTCTACCGCCGCGATGGAATGATGGATCGTATGAGTACCGATGCCCTGGCGATTAATCGCCATACGCACGGAATCGATCAGAAACGGGATGTTCGGATGCAGAATAAAAACAACAGTATGGGTAGACTGCCAGCCTTCGCTTTCCAGGTCGGGATTGAATACGCTGACCAAAATCTGGTCCTGCGGACGTTTCTGGACAAACTGCCAGGCCGCCAGCACGGAACCGTAGGCATCCTGGAACGAGCGCGACAGCGCCTCCTCCAGGGGAAGGTGCATCAGGTGCTGACGACTGAAGGCACTGACCCGTTCCGCTTCCTCTTGCGGTAACTTGCGGAAAAGCTCCTCTTCAAGCTGTTTGAGGAACTGATCCTTACTGGTCACGGTCAGGGTATTCATCAAGCCACCTCTGTAGCGCGGGTACCGCCTGCCAGGAAGCGGTACTGGAGTGTTAAAAATGGTAACTGCAGCATAGCCAAACCCTTGATTGTTTGCTGTTGATTCGCAGAAACTTCCTTCGGTAAAGCCGAGACAGAATTCATTCCGGAGTAGCCATTAGCATGTCTTCCCTGCAACAGACCTTCAGCGACCTGAAGCAGCACCTCGCTGGACGCATTATCGGCCAGAACGCTCTTGTGGAACGTTTGCTGATTGCCCTGCTCGCCGACGGCCACCTGTTGGTGGAGGGCGCGCCCGGGCTTGCCAAGACCACCGCCATCAAGGCCCTGGCCAGCTGTCTTGCCGGAGATTTCCATCGTATTCAGTTCACGCCGGATCTGCTGCCCTCAGACGTCACCGGCAGCGAGATCTTCCGCCCCGAAACCGGCCAGTTCGAATTCCAGCGCGGGCCGGTATTCCACAACCTGGTGCTGGCTGATGAAATCAACCGCGCTCCAGCCAAGGTACAGTCGGCGTTGCTGGAAGCCATGGGCGAGCGGCAAGTGAGCGTTGGCATGCGGACTTTTCCGCTGCCTGAACCGTTCATGGTTATGGCCACCCAGAATCCTATCGAGCAGGAAGGTACCTATCCTCTGCCAGAAGCTCAACTCGATCGTTTCCTGATGCATGTGCTGATCGGCTATCCGGAACCCTCGGCGGAGCGTGAAATCCTGCATCTGGTGCGCCGCCAGAGCCGCGAACCGGAGGCCGCGCCACCAGGGCGTCTGGATGCCGAACAGGTAGGTGCCGCACGCGCCGCTGTGGCTGACGTGCACATGGCGCCGGCGGTGGAAGACTATGTGCTGGCGCTGGTTCTGGCTACCCGGGACCCTCTGGCCCTGGACGACGACCTCGCCCGCTGGCTGACGTTCGGAG
>JAJUHY010000151.1 GCA_029265735.1 Marinobacter segnicrescens
ACGTGTTCTTCGTGGCCCTGCGTACCTTCCCCATGGACTCCACCGGGGTTGCGCACATTCTTGAACATACCGCGCTGTGCGGCAGTGAGCGCTATCCGGTCCGCGACCCGTTCTTCATGATGATCCGGCGTTCGCTCAATACCTTCATGAACGCCTTCACCAGCAGTGACTGGACAGCCTATCCCTTCGCCAGCAAAAACCGCAAGGATTTTGACAACCTGTTGTCGGTCTATCTGGACTCGGTGTTTTTCTCCCGGCTGGATCCCCTGGATTTTGCCCAGGAAGGCCACCGTCTCGAGTTTGAGACACCGGACGACCCCACCACGCCGCTGGTCTACCGGGGCGTGGTCTACAACGAAATGAAAGGCGCCATGAGTGCCCCTACATCGCAGCTGTGGCAGAACCTGACCAGTCACCTGTTCCCGACCACCACTTACCACTACAACAGTGGCGGTGAGCCGGATCATATTGTCGACCTGCGCTACGACGATCTGGTGGCTTTCTACCGGCATCACTATCACCCCAGCAACGCGATTTTCTGCACTTACGGGGACATCCCGGCCCGGGAGCACCATGAGCGCTTTGAGGAACTGGCCCTGTCGCGGTTTGGTGCTCTCGAAGTCGACCTGCCAGTGCGGGACGAGAAACGCCTGTTCTCACCCCTGCGTGTCGAGCAGGGCTACGCCGTCAGCGCCGGTGAGCCGGTGGAGCGCAAGACCCATCTGGTCATGGGCTGGCTGCTGGGCCACAGCTTTGACCTGCAACAGAATCTTGAGGCGCAGCTGGTGTCCAGCGTACTGCTGGAAAACAGCGCTTCGCCCCTGATGCATGCGCTGGAGACAACAGATATTGCGGCGGCGCCGTCCCCCATGTGCGGGCTGGAAGATTCCAACCGGGAAATGACCTTCGTCTGCGGCGTCGAAGGGTCTGAGCCAGAACGACGGGAAGACCTGGAGAAGCTGGTCGAAGGTGTGCTGGAGAAAGTGGCCCGGGAGGGGGTGCCCCAGGAGCGTCTGGAAGCCATTCTCCATCAGCTGGAACTGCATCAGCGTGAGATCTCTGGTGACGGCTTCCCCTATGGCCTGCAGCTGATCATGACTGCCATTTCCCCCATGGTTCACGGGGGTGATCCGGTCGAGCTGCTGGATCTGGAGCCGGTGCTGGAAGTCATGCGGGAGAAAATCCGCGACCCGGACTACGTACCCGGCCTGATCCGCCGTCTGCTGATCGATAACCCCCACCGGGTCACGCTCACCCTGCGTCCGGACGATCAGCTTGAGTCCCGTCGCCAGGAGGCGGTACGCCAGGCGCTGGCGAAGCGCAAGGAACAGCTTACAGAAGAAGAGAAGCAGCAGATCGTAGCCCAGGCCCAGGCGCTGGAAGCCCGGCAGCTGCAGAAGGATGACGATTCGATTCTGCCCCGGGTCGGGCTGGACGACGTACCGCTGCAGGTACATACACCGGAGGGGCGTAAGGTGGACGGCCACCCGACGACGCTCTATGCCCAGGGTACTAACGTACTGGTGTATGAGCAGTCCATTTTCCAGCTGCCGGCGCTGTCGCCGGAAGAGCTACTGCTGTTGCCACTTTATACTTACGTGCTGACGGAAGTGGGTTGTGGTGAGCTGGATTATCTGCAGATGCAGGACCGGATCTCCGCCTGTACCGGCGGTATCGGCGCCAGTATCTCCGTTCGGGGTACGGTAGACGATGTCCAGAGTGTCAGCGGCTATATGATCCTCAGTGGCAAGGCGCTGGCCCGGAACCGGGGGGCGCTATCCGGCTTGCTGCGGGATGTCTACGATCACGCGCGCTTCGACGAGAAAGGGCGTATCCGCGAACTGGTAGCCCAGATCCGTGCCCGCCGGGAGCAGGCCGTAACCGGCAGTGGCCACAGCCTGGCAATGGGTGCGGCTTCTCAGGGGCACAGCCCCGGTGCGTGGCTGTCCTTCCGTCTGGCGGGACTGGAAGGTATCAAGGGAACCAAGGCGCTCGACGATACCCTCAACGACAGCGCGGCGCTGGACAAGCTCTGCCAGGATCTTGCCGATCTTCACAATAAGTTCCGCAGCCAGCCCCGTCAGTTCCTGCTGGTAGCCGAGCAGGAGCACCTGGACGCGATGGCCAGGGGTGTTGCTGATCTGTGGCCTGAGGCCGCCGCCTCAGGAGGTCAGGACTGGCAGGTAGAGCCGGTCAGCTACGATACCCGCGAAGCCTGGCTCACCGCCACCCAGGTGAATTTCTGCGCCCGCGCCTACCCGACGGTGGCTCCGGATCACCCGGACTCCGCACCGTTGACTGTACTCGGCGGATTCCTGCGCAACGGCTATCTGCACCGGGCCATTCGCGAGAAGGGCGGCGCCTACGGCGGTGGCGCCGGACAGGACAACGTCAATGGCACCTTCCGCTTCTTCTCGTACCGCGACCCGCGCCTGACCGAAACTCTGGGTGACTTCGATAACGCTCTGAAGTGGCTGCAGGACGAAGCCCACGATCCCCAGGCCCTGGAAGAGGCCATACTTGGCGTTATCAGTCAGCTGGACAAGCCCCGGTCACCGGCCGGTGAAGCGCGGCAGGCCTTCTACAACCGTCTTTTCGGCCGTACCCCGGAGCAGCAGGCTCGGTTCCGGCAGCGCATTTTGTCGGTGACCATGGATGATCTGAAGCGGGTTGCCCAGGAATGGATGCAGCCGGAAAGGGCGAGTACGGCGGTCGTTACCAGCCATGACAATCGTGCGATTGTGGATGGCCTGGGGTTGTCGATTCGCGAGCTGTAAATCGGTTCCCCCGATCGGGGACTTGGCAGAACCGCCGCAGGATATGGCGGTTCTGCCAGCTGCTTTTAAACAGGCTTGGGTGGTTAGCGCAGACGCTTCAGGCCAGTAGAGACCATGATGCGGGTGGAGATCTCTTCCACGGAGTAGGCGGTAGTATTCATGAACGGAATACGCTCGCGCCGATACATGGTCTCGATTTCCTCAATCTCATGCATGCACTGTTTCATGGACGAGTAGCGGGAGTTCGGACGTCGTTCGTTACGAATCACCGCCAAGCGCTCCGGATCGATGGTCAGCCCGAAAATCTTGTCCCGGTGAGGCCGCAACACTTCCGGTAACTGCTGGTCGTCCAGATCCTCTTCGGTGATCGGGTAGTTGGCCGCTTTTACCCCGTACTGGAGGGCCAGGTACAGACAGGTCGGCGTTTTGCAGGACCGGGACGCGCCCACCAGAATCAGATCCGCTTCGTCATAATGTCGTGTCCGCGCGCCGTCGTCGTTATCAAGGGCGAAGTTCACCGCATCGATACGCTTCTCGTAGGTATCGCCGTTATAGATCGAGTGGGACTTGCCGACGGTGTAAGACGAAGAAGCCTGGAGCTCCTGCTCCAGCGGGTCCAGGAAAGTGCCGAAAATATCCACCATAAACCCGTCCGACTGGCGGATGATGGCGCGGATGTCTTTTCTGACGATGGTATCGAAGATCAGGGGCCGGGTGCCGTCCAGCTTGGCGGCGTCGTTGATTCGTTCTACCAGGGCCTCCGCCCGCTCCGGATCATCCACGTAGGGGACCGTTACCCGCTCAAATTCAATTTTCTCAAACTGAGCCAGCAGGCTGTTGCCGAGTGCCTCTGCGGTAAGGCCTGTGCCGTCAGAGATGAAGAAGACTGTGCGTTTCATGAACAGGGTTCCCTAGGTAATAATCCCAATTTACAGTATGATACACGCCAAATTCGATAACCGGGAGCATCCTTGTCATCCCCGGGGCTATGCCGTGCAGCCTCGCCGCGGTCCTTTGCGGATGATTTACAGGGGGTGAGCGCTCCTCTATTCTTTGCAGTTTGCTCGAATGAACCAAGGGAGACACGCTTTGGAAGATTACATTATCTGGTTTGAAAATCTGGGCATGGCAGACGTTGAGCGCGTCGGAGGCAAGAACGCCTCTCTCGGCGAGATGATCAGCAATCTGGCCAATGCCGGCGTGTCCGTACCGGGGGGCTTTGCGACCACAGCCCATGCTTACCGGGAGTTTCTTGCCAAGGACGGGCTTCGCAACCGTATTGATGATGCACTGGATGCCCTCGATATCAATGACGTTAACGAGCTGGCCCGGGTAGGTGCTGAAATCCGTCAGTGGGTGCTTGATCAGCCTTTCCCCGCCGACCTGGAAAAACACCTTGAAGCTGCCTTTCTCGAACTGCAGAACGGTAACAGTAATCTGGCCGTTGCTGTTCGTTCTTCGGCAACGGCGGAAGACCTGCCGGATGCCTCTTTTGCCGGTCAGCAGGAAACCTTCCTCAACGTGGTCGGGTTCGAGCAGGTAAAAACATCGGTTAAGGAAGTGTTTGCTTCCCTGTTTAATGACCGCGCCATCTCCTACCGGGTTCACCATGGTTTTGATCACAAGCTGGTGGCCTTGTCCGCGGGCGTTCAGAGAATGGTGCGCAGTGAAACTGCCGCCAGTGGCGTAATGTTTACCCTGGATACCGAATCCGGCTTCCGGGACGTGGTTTTCGTCACCGCCTCCTACGGCCTGGGTGAAACCGTGGTGCAGGGTGCCGTCAACCCGGACGAGTTCTACGTGCACAAGCCCACCCTGGAAGCGGGCCGTCCCGCCGTGCTGCGCCGGAACCTGGGCAGTAAGGCCATCAAAATGGTCTACGCGACGGACAAGAGCGCCGACCAGTTTGTCGACACCGTGAAAGTAGAGCCGGAAGATCGCAACCGCTTCTGTATTACCGACGAGGAAGTGAGCGAGCTGGCCCGTCAGGCCCTGATTATCGAGAAGCACTACCAGCGACCCATGGATATTGAGTGGGCGAAGGATGGGGATGACGGCAAGATTTACATTGTTCAGGCCCGTCCTGAGACCGTTAAAAGCCGTACTGCTGCTAACGTCATGGAGCGCTACCTGCTGAAAGAGCAGGGCACCGTGATTGTTGAAGGCCGCAGTATCGGTCACAAGATCGGCAGCGGCAAGGTTCGTGTCGTTGACAGCATCAAGGACATGGACAAGGTACAGGACGGCGACGTGCTGGTTACCGATATGACCGACCCGGACTGGGAGCCGGTCATGAAGCGGGCCGCGGCCATTGTGACTGATCGTGGCGGACGTACCTGTCACGCGGCGATTATCGCCCGTGAGCTGGGTATTCCGGCGGTTGTCTGCTGTGGCGACGCCACCGAAGTACTGAAGGACGGTCAGGCAGTCACCGTTTCCTGTGCGGAAGGTGATACCGGTCTGATCTATGAGGGCAGCCTTGACTTCGAATTGCGGGAAAACACCGTTGAATCCATGCCCGCCATTCCGTTCAAGATCATGATGAACGTGGGTAACCCGG
>JAJUHY010000342.1 GCA_029265735.1 Marinobacter segnicrescens
ACTACCCGGAAGAGAAGGGCGTGCTCAAGTTCAATATCCGGATCGCAACGCCACCTCCCGGTACTGATCATCCACCTGGAATCATGTCGTCCTATGTGTTTAATCTGAAGCCCGGCGACAAGGTTACCGTGATGGGGCCGTTTGGTGAGTTCTTTGCCAAGAAAACCGATGCCGAAATGGTCTTCGTGGGTGGCGGTGCCGGTATGGCTCCCATGCGTTCACACATTTTCGACCAGCTCAAGCGTCTGAAGTCCAAGCGCAAGATCAGTTTCTGGTACGGCGCACGGAGTGTCCGCGAGATGTTTTACGTGGAAGACTTCGACATGCTGGCCCGGGAGAATGAAAATTTCGAATGGCACGTGGCGCTGTCGGATGCCTTGCCAACTGACGACTGGGACGGCCCGACCGGGTTTATCCACAACGTACTTTACGAGAACTATCTGAAGGACCATCCGGCGCCTGAGGACTGTGAGTACTACATGTGTGGGCCACCCATCATGAACGCCTCTGTCATCAAGATGCTGAAGGATCTCGGTGTAGAGGATGAGAACATCATGCTGGATGACTTCGGGGGTTAAATCACTCACATGACATCCGGCATGTCTCAACCCGTCAGGGTAACTTTGGTCAGCGTCCTTGTGGCGCTGGCCATGGCGACCCTGGCGGGTTGTTCGTTTGAGCCCGAGGAAAATGTCTGGGAAATTTCCGGGGGCATTTTCGGAACTCGTTACCATATTAACGTCGTATTGACGGACGACAGTGAAATTCTTGAAGCTTTAGCGCAAGGTATTGAACAGACTCTGGAATCCGTCGACGCCAGCATGTCCACCTGGCGGGATGACTCGGAGCTGAGCCGTTTTAACCAGCTTGCGGATCAGTCCCAGTGGATGCCGGTGTCCAGCGAATTGTTTGAGGTGCTTTCTGCCGCTCAGCATGTGTCAGAGCGGTCCGGTGGTGCCTTTGATATAACTATCGGCCCGGTCGTCAACCTGTGGGGCTTTGGTCCGGAGGGGCGTCCGGAGCAAAGCCCGGATGAGCAGACGCTGACCCAACTGCTGGGACAGACAGGTTACCGTTTTCTTGAGCTGGACCCCGAACGTCAGGCGATCCGTGCATCCAGTAAGCAATACCTGGATCTGTCCGGTATTGCGAAAGGTTACGGCGCTGATGCAGTGGCCCGTTATCTCGAAGGTGAAGGCATAACCCGCTACCTGGTGGAGATTGGCGGCGAGGTTCGGACCAGGGGCCGCAAGCCGGACGGCTCGGCCTGGCGGTTGGCGGTTGAGCAGCCGGGTGTGGCAGCGCAACAGGTAAACCGGATTGTCGCCATGGATAGAGGTGGCATGGCGACGTCAGGGGACTATCGTAACTATTACGAATCGGATGGGCAGCGTTTTTCCCATACCATAGACCCTTTAACCGGAAAGCCGGTCAGTCACCGGCTGGCGTCCGTCACCGTTATTGCGCCATCTTCCATGCTTGCGGATGCCTGGGCCACGGCTTTCAACGTGATAGGCTTTGAGGAGGGTTATCGCCTGGCGTTGCAGGAAAATCTGGCGGTTTATTTTATTGTACGCGAGGGGGACGGGTTTATAGCCCGGTATACGCCGGCATTCGCCACCTGGCTGATCGAATAGGAGATAAGCTATGGCTATGTTCTTACTGGTTTTCTTGATTGTCGCCACTCTGGTGGCCGCCATGTCCATTGGTGTTATTTTCGGGCGCAAGCCGATCACCGGTACTTGCGGTGGGCTGGGTGCGGCAGGAATCACCGGGCCCTGCGAAATCTGTGGTGGTGACACCAGCAAGTGCGAGAACAGCGAAGAGGAAGGCTCGGCCACCAATCTGGCCTACGACGCTACCGCGCCCGATAACCGTAACGCCTGAAGCTGAGTTCCGGGGGAAGAGGATAGCGACCTGCTGCCGGCACATGTGCAGCGGGGCACATATTTGAACGACCACGTGATAAGGAGTGACCGTCCCGATGACAGAACATCATTATGACGTCGTGGTGATTGGTGCCGGGCCTTCCGGTGAAGGCGCAGCGATGAATGCGGCGAAACACGGTAAGCGGGTTGCCGTCATTGAAGACAAGGCAGCGGTGGGGGGCAACTGTACGCATCTGGGGACCATCCCGTCCAAAGCCCTGCGCCACTCC
>JAJUHY010000329.1 GCA_029265735.1 Marinobacter segnicrescens
ATCACCAACCGGTCCGGATTTTCAAGGCGGAAAACCGTGTGCTCGACAGATGACCTGGTGTCGAATACCAGCCGGGTGTGATCCGGAGCCGGCCAGATCCGGGCCCCTTCCACGGTCGTAGCGGCGGCGAACGGCAGTGTCACCAACGTGGCAAGCAGGACAAGGATCAACCCCAGCCCCTGACGAATCAGCGTTCCTGTTACAGTCATATGCGGCCCCTCGATTCCGGTCCGTCTCTGTTTACTACCGCCCCGTCTCCCGGGCGAAACCTTTCCGGGCTGCCAGCTGATCAAGCAACTTACGACCCGTTTCACTGTGCGCCTGCAGTCGTAGCGTGCGACCGCCCCGATCTGGTGTGAGTGTCAGTTCCAGATCCGGCTCCGGCAGAACGCCCTCGCCCCGCTCCGGCCACTCCACCAGACACACATTGCCGGGGGCCAGATAATCCCGGATACCCATGAATTCCAGCTCTTCCGGATCTCCCAGGCGGTAGAGATCAAAGTGCCAGGTGGCCGGCTGCAACTGCTCGTAGGGCTCCACCAGGGTATAGGTCGGGCTTTTCACCGCGCCCTGATGCCCCAGTCCCTGGATAAACCCGCGGCTGAGTGTGGTCTTGCCAGCGCCCAGGGTGCCATGAAGGAATATAACAGTCCCCCCGTCGGGTACTACCAACTTCACCGCATTTGCAAGACTTTTACCAACAGCAACGGTAGCGGTTTCGTCTTCCAGCCAGAGAGTCAGCTCATTCATCGGTATGCCCCCCGGCGTGCACGCTTTCATAACCGGTATTCTGACCAGAGGTCGCCGGCTCCCCGAAGCGGGGCTCTACCGCAGCCAGGACGACAGGCAGCGCCTCAATCACATCCATTGGTAACAAGCCCCGATAACCTTTCTGCTGCGACGCCACTACCGCTGCCTCAAGATGGAGTGAAGCGCCGAGCAGTACGCCTTCCGCGAGTCCAATGGAGGAAGCACGCACTGCCTGCGCCATAAACCCGCCGACAATACCGGACAGGACGTCACCCATGCCCCCCGTCCCCATCCCGGGATTCGCCCCGGGCACCAGCGCGGGTATTTTCCCCGGTACCGAGACCAGCGTGCCGGCTCCTTTCAGCAGCGCGACACCGCCAAAACGCTCACTCAACCGGTAAACCGCCGCCAGCCGGTCAGCCTCGACATCAGCGACCGAACAGTCCAGCAGGCGGGCAGCCTCGCCGGGGTGTGGAGTAATGACCTGATGTGCAAAGGGTTCGGCAGAACGTTTCGCCAACAGATTCAGTGCATCCGCATCCAGAAGGCGGGGCTTGCCGGAGGCCAGCACCTGTTGCAGCATCTGCTGCCCCCAGGCGGACTGCCCCAGTCCCGGCCCGCACACCACTACATCGGCTTTCTCCAGCAGCGGTGCCAGCTCATTGCCATGGACAACCCCGCGGACCATCAGCGATGGGCAACGGGCTAAAGCCGCCGTGACATGCTCGGAGCGCGTCGCCAGCGTGACCAGACCAGCACCACTGCGGGCGGCCGCCTCCGCTGCCAGTAGCCCTGCTCCGCCATAACCGCGGTCACCGGCTACGACCAGTACATGGCCGAAGTCTCCTTTATGGGCTGCTGGTGACAAGCGCGGCAGGTAGCGCTGGGCCTGATGCCATCCGCTAATCGCGGCAACCGGCGCTGCCGGCAACGAGTCGAGCCAGTTTTCGGCGCCGAGGGTGTCGTAAACTACCCGGCCTGCGTAATGAGGGCCCTGACCGGTCAACAGCCCGGCCTTCTGCCCGATAAAGGTGACCGTGATATCGGCGCGGACAGCGACGCCTTCCGCCACCCCGAGGCTGGCGTCCAGCCCCGACGGCACATCCACCGCCAGCACCGGTACGCCGCTGCGTTCCAGTTGACGGGCAACTTCGTCAAAGGGCTGCCTCAGCGCACCATGGGCGCCGGTGCCCAGCATGGCATCCACCACCACCGTCGAATTGGCGAACAGGGCAACCTGTTCCTCCGTCGACAGCTGATCCCAGCGCCGGACACTGACGCCAACTGATGTAGTATCCTGCCAGGCCCGCCGGGCATCGCCCGAGAGCTGGCCGGGATCGGAGACGGCAACGCACTCAACCGCCAGCCCCTGACGCTGCCCATTGGCCGCAACCAGATAACCATCACCGCCGTTGTTCCCCGGGCCGCATAGCACAACCACGGAGGCCGGGGCCGGCCAATGTCGCAGTAGCTGGCGAAAGGCCGCCCGGGCCGCTTTCTGCATTAACCCATAGCCATCAACCCCCTGATCTTCGATAAGAAACCGATCAAGGGCCTGAACACCATCTGCAGTAAAGAGGGATTCTGTTAAGCTTTGGGTTGTCGGCATAACGGCCAGAACCTGTGACGTATCAAGAATTCAGTTTAACTGTTTTTCCCAGCTCGCTGTAAAGAATAGCAAAAGCCGGACATCGACCACACTTTAACCAATAGTAACCCTGATCCATGAGCTCTGCACTTGAAGATTTCCCCGAGCGCATTCGCCAATGGGCCCTGGAGCTGGGCTTTAGCGATGTCGGCATCACCCGACCGGAGACCGGGGAGCACGCCGGGCGCCTGCAGGAATGGCTGGCCCAGGGTCTTCATGGTGAGATGGAGTGGATGACCCACCATGGGGACA
>JAJUHY010000171.1 GCA_029265735.1 Marinobacter segnicrescens
GAAGTTTTCATCGCCGCCGTCGCCCGCCAGCGCTACGGTAACTTGTTGCCGCGCCAGTTGGGATACAAAAAAGGTCGGTACAAAGGACGGATCGGCAAAGGGTTCATCGAAATAGCGGGCAATATCCGCCAGGCTGCCGGCGACGTTTTCACGGACGGTGAATTCATGGTGGTCCGTACCAAACTGTTCAGCCACTTGACGGGCCCAGTGCACCTCGTCGAATCGCTTCGAGTCAAATCCGATGGAACAGGTGGTTACCGGATGATCTGAATGCTTTGCCATCAGTCCCACGACAGCGCTGGAGTCAATGCCGCCGCTGAGAAAGGCCCCCAGCGGAACGTCGCTGACCATCCGCAGGCGAACCGCGTCTTCGATAAGTTCATGAAGCCCGCCGGCGATCTGCTCCACAGACCCGGTCATCGTGCTGGCAAAGCTCACGTCCCAGTACTGGGTCAGCCTGGTGGACTTGCCATCCGTCACCAGCCAGTGCCCGGGTGGTACCTTGTGGATATTGCGATAGATGGTTTTGGGGTCCGGCACATACTGATAGGCGAAAAAGTCACGTACCGCGTCAGGCCGTACCTGAGCCTTCACAAAGGGTACGGCCAGAAGTGCCTTGATCTCAGAGGCGAACGCAAATTGGCCGCCGGACTCATAATAGAAGAGCGGCTTTTTCCCCAACCGGTCCCGAGCCAGAAAAAGCTGGCCGGTCTCCCGGTCCCAGATGGCGATGGCAAACATGCCATTCAGGTGGTCCAGGCAGCCAGCGCCCTGTTCTTCATAGAGCGCTAGCAGTATCTCTGTATCCGTTCCTGTTCGAAACTCATGGCCACGACCGGCCATCTCTTTTCTGAGTTCCTGAAAGTTATAGATCTCGCCATTGAACGCGACCATATATCGCCCCGAATGGGAGGCCATTGGCTGGTTACCGGCCTCGCTGAGATCAATGATGCTCAGCCGGCGGTGGGCAAGCGCAATGCTGTCATCGAGCCAGACGCCACCGGCATCCGGGCCACGATGGACAATGGCATCAGCCATACGGGAGACCCACGGCTCGTGCCTGTCCCGCTCCGGTGTATTGGGTGTTCGGAGAAATCCGGCTAAACCGCACATATCAGCCTGTCTGGGTGTTCTGGACGGAGTTCGCCGGTTTATTCACCAACTCACTGAAAAGCGCTTCATACTCCCGCGCCATACGAGCCGCCGAGTAGCGCTCATCAATCAGTCGCCGGGCATTGGTGGCCAGCTCCCGGGCCAGGCCGGGATCCTGAAGGATCTGCTCGCAACAGCGGGCAAGTGCCGTCTTGTCACCGTGGGGCGCCAGCAGGCCTGTCTTGCCATGCTCCACCAATTGGTCAACACCTGGAATATCGTAGGCAACCACGGGTACGCCAACCGCCATGGCTTCCATCATGCAGCGTGGGATACCTTCCAGGGATGAGGTCATGACAAACAGGCTGAGGCCGGACAGCAGGGCCAAGCGGTCACTACGGAATCCGAGAAAATGGATGGCCCTGGCGCTGGGCAACTGCTGCGCCCTGGCTTCCAGTTCTTCCCGCTGCCGACCTTCTCCGATCAGGTCCAGCTCCAGCGCCGGATTTGCTGCGTACAGCTGATCAAAAACATCAATCAGATCACCCAGGCCCTTACGGGGAATGATCTGGCCGATAAAGCCGATGCGCTGCACTTCCGATGTGGACTTTTCGCCGCCCGGGTTGGCGGCCACAGCCCCATCAATTTCCAGCAGATCAACTCCGTTGCGGATGAACCGGGTTTTGGCCTCGGGCACTCCGAAGCGTTTCATGTCCCCCATCAACTCATCTGAGAGGGGCACCACCTGATCGAAGTAACGTAAAAGGTGTGTACCCACCTTCACAAAGAGCGCCATCTTCAGGCCAACGTTACCTGAAAAACCATGGGGAGTGCTGACACAGGGAATACCGGTACGCCGCGCTGCTATAAGCCCCAGAATGTCCGACTTGTAGCCGTGGGTGTGAATAACATCGATTTCCCTGTCACGAATAACCTGACACAGCTGCCTGATCACTGCAGGATCAAAACGCCCCTTCATGTCCAGATAGTGGACCTGCTGGCCGGACCCGGTTGGATAGTATTCAGCCAGGGTCAGATCCTGCCCGGGCCCTTCCCGGGTCACCGCCAGGTCACAGACTACCTGGTCCTTATCGATATTGTTCGCCAGGGCCAGAACCCAGCGCTCTGCCCCATAAAATCCGGCCGGAGTGATGAACTGCAGTACTCTCATCTGTGCCACTTTCTCACGCTTTCCCCGCAAACCGGGTCCCTGTTGATGAGTTCATCGCGCACTGCTCCACGTCACCTGGGTTTCCCCCCGCAATGCGCGCAATATCCCTTTCAGCGAATAGAGATTGACCAATACGAAATAATAGGGAACGGATATCCACACCGGCAGGGCATTCTTGTCCTCAGCGAGGTGGCCCAGCAGAGCCAGTAGCAGGATGGCCAGCGCCCCGAAGGTAACGAGCTGGAAGAAACCGTAGCCCTGAACCGCCAGCAAGGCACTACCCAACACGCCAATAGCCAGAAATAGCGGAATCAGCCAACGCAGCAACTTGTGGGAAATCACCTGCCAGGCAAAAATACCCGCAACGCCAGGGTTCATGACTTCCTTTACCCGCATCAGACCGCGAATGCTCCGGTTGACGATGCGCTCCTTGCGGGCGATTTCCCGATCGAAGTCCCCGGCGGTTTCCTCGAAACACCTGGCTTCGGCATCAAATACGCCACGATAACCTTTTGCGATGATCTGCAGCGGGTTTACGAAATCATTGATGTCTTTCTGGTCCAGCGGTCGCCAGAGGTGGCTTCGGATGGCATAGATGGCGCCATCGCCACCCACCACCGAGTGAAGACGGGACTCCATGGCCTTGATGGCCAGTTCATAGCGCCAGTACAGATTCTCGCTTCTGGCACTGGCACCCGTGTCCGCATCTGTATACAACGCGGCTCCAACCACGTAGCCCACATGCTCATCGGCGAAATTGCGCACCAGTTTGCCAATGGCATCCGGTGCATACATGGCATTGGCATCGCTGAACACAGTGATGTCTGCCTCAACCTGCGCCATGGCGAGGTTCAGGCCCATGGTTTTACCCTGCCTGCCTTCCTGCCGGATCAGCCGTACACCACGGGGTCGATACTCACGGACGATATCGTCAGTGCCGTCATCCGAGCCATCAGAAACGACCAGTATCTCCATGGGCCCGGGGTACTCCAGCGCAAGAGAGTTCTCCAGCTTGGTCCGGATGACGCCGGCCTCGTTGTAGCATGAAATGATCAGCGCCACCGAAGGACGGGTTTCAGCTACCCGGTGAGTTGTCCGTCCCTTGCCCAGCGTCAGTAGCCAGAGCGCCATGGGGTAGCCCGCGTATACGTATACCGGCACTAGCAGGCACAGGAATGTAACCAGCAGTAGTAACGTATTCATAGACTGACATATTTCCTCAGGCCGGGGCCGATAGTGTTTGCGACGGATAACGGCAGGCGGCGCCAGGCAGTCTCAAGTAACTGGCGACGGTTCCCCGCCGGTCCGCTGCCGACGTTGAGTTCAGGCTCCCCGTCCGGGCGGAAGTCCAGCCAGTGCAGGGCATGGGGTTCGGCCCCCCACTGCTTTTTGAACCGGTAAGTTCCCTCGCCCGGCGTTGAGCGACCAAAGTCAAAAGTGTGGCAGCCGGAATCAGCAACCTGGGCTAACAACGTCCAGTAGAGCAGCATATTGGGCGCCAACCGGTTGTACTCCGCCAGCGTTGATGCCCAGGGAATGCTCGCCCGTGCCCCGGCTATCAGCACGATGCCCGCTCCGACCACCTTTTCTTCGTGCCGGACAAGGCCGATCAGCATGCGCTCGCCATAGTTCCGCTGCAAGGCCTGAAACCAGCGCAGGCTGTGTACCGGCGAACCCAGCCGGTGCATATTGACGGAGAATACCCTGAAGAACTCATCAACCGCTGCGGCTCCGTTGCTGACCTCTGCCCTCAGACCGTTTTTCTCAGCCTTACGAATCTGACTGCGCAGCTTGGGTTTGTAACTCTTGAAAAGATCCTCACTGTTGCTAGGCAGTTCGCACAGCATGCTGACTTTCGCCAAAGCCTGCTCAGCGGATTCATCCACCGGCTCCCCAGGCAACCGCAGCTGTACACCCTTCCCGCCCCGCTGTCGTGTCAGCTCAACCGCTTTTTCCCGCAGTGCAACGGCGGCCTTATGGCTACTCGCCAATGGACCACCCAAATCGCAGAACGGCAGGGATACCCAGCGAGCTCCCAGCAAGGGAAGGCGAAACTCGCATAAAGGCAGCACCCCGGTCAGGTCACCTCCGGGGGAAAGCGCTACCAGACACCATGGCCGGTGCCCATAGGCTTCGGCGATACTCTGTAGCCAGGCAAGGTAATGGTAACCGGTGCCTTCCGGGTGACGGGCGACGTAATCGTCCCATCCCCTCGCCCGGGCTTCCTCAAGACCTGTCGAGACCACTTCAACATCATCGGTTCCCGGCATGTACTGCTCCTCAACGCCCATAGCCAGCTCCTGGCTCCCCCAGCCAGTGGTTTCTCGCTTCCCGCAACGCCTGCTCCAGCTTCAGCTTGAAGCGTGGCCGCTGCAGGGCCACCTGCACCAGGCGCCGATGGCATTCACCCAGGTTCGACTTGTACCGCTCGTCACCGCCCATGAAATCGTAATAGTGAAACCCATGCTGACGGTAGTCTTCGATACACAGGCTGTGACCCAGCAGACCCGGTTTGAGCTTGTTGTCCGTCTCCGTCATCATGCCACCCAGGTAGAAATAGACCACCTGGTTATGCAGTAGATTGTAGAAAGAGGCGATTACATCACCCCCTGCCCGCAGCGAGATCAGATCAACCCCGCCTTCTGGCCACTGACTGCGGATAAGACTGCGGTGGAAACGCACGAAGTC
>JAJUHY010000227.1 GCA_029265735.1 Marinobacter segnicrescens
AATGGAACACCGAGAAGGAAGTCAACTTCCTTAAAGACCTGAACTACACCCATCTGGAAGGGGCCAACGCCGGTCGTCCGAAGATCGAAACCGCCATCGATGCCGCCGAAGTGATCCTGACCCTGGCACCGGAAACCAACGGCCAGGTGGCCGTCAAGGCCTGGGCTGCACTGTCTGAGACAACCGGGCTGGATCACACCCATCTGGCAACCAACAAGGAAGAGGAAAAAATCCGCTTCCGGGATATCGTGGCGCAGCCGCGCAAGATTATCTCCAGCCCCACCTGGTCTGGCCTGGAAGATGAGCATGTGTCCTATAACGCGGGTTACACCAACGTCCATGAGTTGATTCCCTGGCGCACCCTGACCGGTCGTCAGCAGTTCTACCAGGACCACGAGTGGATGCGCGCCTTTGGCGAGAGCCTGCTGGTGTACCGTCCGCCAATCAACACCAAGGCGGCCACGCCGCTGCTGAACGCCAAGCCCAACGGCAACCCGGAGAAGGCGCTGAACTTCATCACGCCGCACCAGAAGTGGGGTATCCACAGCACCTACAGCGACAACCTGCTGATGCTGACCCTGTCCCGCGGTGGGCCCATCGTGTGGCTGAGTGAAGACGATGCCCGGGATGTGGGCGTGGAAGACAACGACTGGATCGAAGTGTTCAACGCCAACGGGTCCATTGCGGCCCGGGCCGTGGTCAGCCAGCGGGTGATGCCGGGCATGGTGATGATGTACCACGCCCAGGAGCGGATCGTGAACACTCCCGGCTCGGAAGTGTCCGGCACCCGGGGCGGTATCCACAACTCGGTCACCCGGGTCTGTCCGAAGCCGACCCACATGATTGGTGGCTACGCCCAGTACTCCTACGGTTTCAACTACTACGGCACCGTAGGTTCCAACCGCGACGAGTTTGTGGTGGTCCGCAAGATGAAGAAGGTGGACTGGCTCGACGGTGAAGGCAATGACTCTGTTCAGGAGGCTGTAAAATGAAGATCCGTTCCCAAGTCGGCATGGTGCTGAACCTGGACAAGTGCATCGGTTGCCACACCTGTTCGGTCACCTGTAAAAACGTCTGGACCAGTCGGGAAGGCATGGAATACGCCTGGTTCAATAACGTCGAGACCAAGCCGGGTATCGGTTACCCGAAAGAGTGGGAAAACCAGGACAAATGGAAAGGCGGCTGGATGCGGGACAGCTCCGGCAAAATCCGCCCCCGCATCGGTGGAAAGTTCCGGGTGCTGGCGAACATCTTCGCCAACCCGGACCTGCCGCAGATCGACGACTACTACGAGCCGTTCGATTTCGACTACCAGCACCTGCACACCGCCGGTGACAGCAAGCACCAGCCGGTTGCCCGGCCCCGGTCGCTGATTTCCGGCGAGCGCATGCAGAAAATCGAATGGGGCCCGAACTGGGAGGAAATCCTGGGCACCGAGTTCGCCAAGCGTCGCAAGGACAAGAACTTTGACCAGGTGCAGGCGGAAATCTACGGCCAGTTCGAAAGTACCTTCATGATGTATCTGCCGCGCCTGTGCGAGCACTGCCTGAACCCTGCCTGTGTGGCCAGCTGCCCCAGCGGCGCCATCTACAAGCGGGAAGAAGACGGCATTGTGCTGATTGACCAGGACAAGTGCCGTGGCTGGCGGATGTGTGTGTCCGGCTGCCCCTACAAGAAAATCTACTTCAACTGGAAAACCGGCAAGTCCGAGAAGTGTATTTTCTGCTACCCGCGGATCGAAGCCGGTATGCCAACCGTGTGTTCCGAAACCTGCGTCGGCCGGATCCGCTACCTGGGCGTGCTCCTGTACGACGCTGACCGGATTCAGGAAGTTGCCAGCACGCCGGGCGAGCACGAGCTGTATGAGAAGCAGCTGGAAATCTTCCTCGATCCCCACGACCCCAAAATCATCGAGCAGGCCCTGAAAGACGGCGTGCCGATGAACGTGATCGAGGCCGCCCAGCGCAGCCCGGTGTACAAGATGGCGGTGGACTGGAAACTGGCCCTGCCGCTGCACCCCGAATACCGCACGCTGCCCATGGTGTGGT
Organism: Marinobacter segnicrescens; assembly: GCA_029265735.1. Taxonomy (GTDB): domain Bacteria; phylum Pseudomonadota; class Gammaproteobacteria; order Pseudomonadales; family Oleiphilaceae; genus Marinobacter; species Marinobacter segnicrescens_A. Next base: position 2,049 of record JAJUHY010000227.1, read on the forward strand.
ACGTGCCGCCCCTGAGTCCGATCCAGTCGGCGGCAGAAGCCGGCAAGGTCGAATTCGACGGCGTACTGCCGAAAATCGAAAGCCTGCGGATTCCGGTCAAGTACCTGGCCAACCTGCTGACCGCCGGCGACGAAAAGCCCATCGTCCGTGCGCTCAAGCGGATCATGGCCATGCGCCTGTACAAACGTGCTGAAACCGTAGAAGGCGTCGAAGATCTGCGCGCCCTCGAAGAATGTGGACTGACCAAGGCTCAGGCCGATGAAATGTACCGGTACCTGGCCATCGCCGATTACGAAGACCGCTTTGTGATCCCCACCAGTCACCGCGAGCTGGCGCGAGAGGCCTTCCCTGATGCCGACGCCTACGGCGAGCGCGGCGGCTGTGGCTTCAGCTTCGGCGACGGCTGCAGTGGTGGCGGCGAGAGTGACTTCAGCCTGTTTGGTGGCCGCAAGCAGACCACCAGCATGGTGGCCAAGCTGGCCACGGTAAAACAGGTCGACCCCAGGCAGCTGCAGGACTAAGGAGGCAGCCATGCAATTACTGAAAGTACTGGCGCGGGTGCTTGAGTACCCCACCGAAGAACTGCAGCAGAACCGGGACGCACTGGTAGCGGCGGTGTTGGAAGACAGCCGCCTGCCAAGGCAGAACAAGGACCAGCTGCTGACCTGTATCGAGCGTCTTTGTGAAGGCGACCTGCTGGATCTTCAGGAGGCCTACGTGGGCACTTTCGACCGGGGTAGGGCCACGTCCCTGCTGCTGTTCGAACACGTCCATGGTGAGTCCCGGGACCGGGGCCAGGCCATGGTGGATTTGATGGAACAGTACAACGCCAACGGGCTGGAGATCGATGCCCGGGAGCTGCCGGATTATCTGCCGCTGTTCCTGGAGTATCTGTCGACCAGGCCCTGGGATGAGGTCAAAAACTGGCTGGAAGATATTCACCATATCCTCGGCCTGCTCGGAGAGCGGCTGTTCCAGCGGGAGAGCATTTACCACGTAGTGATGGATGCCCTGCTGGTGCTGTCCGGCCGCGCGGCGGACCGGCAGGAACTGGCCCGGATCGTGGCATCGGAGGAGCGGGATGATACCCCCGAAGCACTGGACCGGGTGTGGGAAGAAGAAATGGTGAAGTTCGTGGATGACCAGGGCAGTTCCTGCGCCAGTGGCGGCGTGGTTGGCCAGCGCCGGCGGGAGCTGGAGCAGACCCAGACTATCCATCTGAGTGAGCAATTGATGGTGAATGCCACTCACCGTGAGACAGGGCGCGCGTAAGCGCAGGAGGAAGCAACGATGTCCTATCTGAATACACTGCTGTTCGGGGTCTACCCCTATATCGCGCTGGCCGTCCTGTTTATTGGCACCTGGGCCCGGTACGACCATGGCCAGTTTACCTGGAAGGCCCATTCCAGCCAGATGCTGAGCAACCGGAACATGGTGCTTGCCAGTGTTCTCTTCCACGTGGGTATTCTGGTGATCTTCTTCGGTCACATGGTGGGTCTGCTGGCGCCCAAGTGGGCATACTCATGGCTGATCACGCCGGGGCAGAAGCAGCTGCTGGCGGTCGTGGTGGGTGGTATTGCCGGGGTCATGTGCCTGGTGGGCGGGTCCATGCTGGCCTGGCGCCGGCTCACTAACCCGCGGGTCAAGGCCAGCAGCACCATGGCGGATAACCTGGTGATCTGCATTCTGGTGGTGCAGGTGGCCCTTGGGCTGCTCACCATTATCCCGACCCTTGGTCACCTGGACGGCGCCCAGATGCTGAAATTCTCCGCCTGGGCTCAGGGTGTACTGACCTTTCAGGGTGGTGTGGCGGCTCATGTGGCAGATGCCCACTGGATCTTCAAGGCGCATATCTTCCTGGGTCTGACGATTCTGGTGCTGTTCCCCTTCACCCGACTGGTGCATATGCTGAGCGTGCCGGTAGAGTACTTTGGCCGTCGCTATCAGGTGGTGCGCAAGCGCGCCTGATCACCCGCACAAATGAGGGAGAAAGCCATGGGCCGCCGGGTCCATGGCTTTCTTTGTTCAGGCTGGGACCTTTCTGATCAGGCCGGCTGGTTGTATTGCCGGGCCAGTTTGATAAACCCCTGGAGATAGTCAGTATTGGCATCGCTCTCCCGGGTGCCGACAAAGATCTGCTTGGCCACACCCTGTTCCCCCATCCGTACGGTGGTCAGAGGCAGGCGCTCGCTGTACTCCTCGGCAAGC
>JAJUHY010000021.1 GCA_029265735.1 Marinobacter segnicrescens
AAAGCATTCTTCGATGTGATTCAGGTATTCGGGAATAATCACCTTGTCCTTGTTGCCGTAGATGTACAGTCCCGGCATCTTCCATTTGTGGTCCGCCAGGCTGGCCCAGCGTTTGGCGTCATCACGGAAGGCGCGGTAATAGTTGGCGGCGGCGCCCGGGGTGCCGGGTATGCTGTACATGCGCACGTATTCGGCGATGGCATCCTCCGGAATCTGCGCCACCACGCCATTGACGAAAAACCGGATCCAGGTGTCTTCATTGCCAGGAATCATCGCCTCGGCCAGCCCATCAGCCTGTTGGAAGTGTTGATACCAGTAAGCCTTGCCGCTGCCTGAGCGGACTTTGCTGATCACTTCCATATTGCCCTTGAGGTTGTTCAGTATGGCGATGTTCATGATCACCATTTTCTGAATCCGCTCGGGGATGGCCAGCGCCACCTCCTGGGCCACGATGCCACCCCAGTCGTGACCGACCAGCTGGAAGTCCTGAACTCCAAGGGCATCGAGCATACTGACCACATCAGCCGCCAGGGCCTGCTTGGTGTAATGTTCCTGGCCTTCGGTACGCTCGCTGTCGCCCAGGCCCCGCAGATCCGGCGCGATTACCCGCAGCCCGGCCTTGAGATGCCGACCAGTATGTTCCCAGCAGTAGGAGCTTTCCGGCCAGCCGTGGATCATCACTACCGGCGCGCCATCGGGATCGCCACCTTCCCGCCAGGTAAAGGTGCCGCGTGGGGTGGAGAGAGTTTTCGGTTCGCTTAGAAACATGTCAGAGCTCCTGCTTTTTATTGTGAACGACGAGCTTGTGGAAAATCAGGTTGCGAAGCAAGACCTGATCCTGAACTGATGGCCAGGGGCTTGTCCAGAAATCTAGGAATAAAAGTGGGGGGAGAAACTGTTGCGGGGAAAACGGGGCTTCCGACCGGGGAGAGCCGGAAGCCCAAGGAGTCACCGAATACTTCTCAAGTGTCGGCAGGTGAAGGGGTTACCTGCCGACACAGGGTTACAGACCGAGTTTGAAGTTATCGATAACGATACGTGTGCCAGCAGCAGCACCCATGACGTGCAGTCTCAGCTGCTGGATGTCACCGTTGGACTGCAGGCTGAACTGGCTATCGATGCGTGACCAGCCATTGGTGGCGATCTCACCACCGCCCAGCTTCTGCCAGTGGGCGCCCTGGTCGTCAACATACCAGGCCCAGAGCTCAGCCTTGTCGGTGGACAGGCGACGGTTGCTCAGCTGCACGTCGAACGAGGCGTTGTAGGTCTTGCCTGCTTCTACCAGACCGGTGGCTTCCAGCATCGGGCCAGCGTAGGTGGTCATGCGCAGCAGTGAGGCCAGACCAAAGTTGCCGTCGCTGGCGGTACGGGTACGGAATACCCAGCTGCCCATGTAGCCGGACCAGCCGTTGCCACCGTTCTCAAAGCTTTCGTCGAGAATCAGTGTATTGCCACCGCCGTTGTCGCCGCCGTTATCACCACCGTTATCGCCGCCATTGTCTCCGCCGTCCCCATTACCCGGGGCATCGGACAGTTTCTCAAGACGGACTTCATCCGCGACGAAGTCGACACCTTCCGCGGGACCCGAGAGCAGCAGACGCGCCCGGCGAATCTCGCCCTGGGCCTCAATCTGGAAGGTCTGCTCGTAGCTGCTCAGCTCGTTGGCCGTAACTGACAGCTCTGGCAGGCTCTGGAAGCGGGTGCCGGCGCTGTCAGTGATCTCCAGGCTGATGCGGACGGAATCACGGGTATCGGTTCCGGCCAGCGCAAACCTGGCAGAAACACGATATTGGGCACCGGCCTCCAGACCACCCTGGATGGTCTGCACCGCGCCGCCGTAGTAGGCAGTACGGTCAGTGACCAGCAGCAGGTTGTCCTTGCCGCAGCTGGTGTTGATGCTGGCGGTGGCCAGGGTGCCGGCGTTATTGAAGCTGCTCCAGGCGGAGAGTTCGTTAAAGTCCGGGTTGCGGATCAGGTTGTTGGCTGTCAGGCCGGGCTTGTCGCACACGGGCAGATCAGGGTCATTTCCGTCGTCTCCGCCATTATCACCGCCGCCGGGGTTACCGGGTTCCTGGGGCTCTTCTTCTTCCGGGTCGCCGTTGTCGATCACGGCGGTGGGCATGAAGTCCGCAATCTGGGCGGCGAGGCGGTTAATGGTGGTTACCGCGTCAGCGCCGTCGGCACGGTTGATGGGTGAGCCGCAGGGCTGACCTTCACAGCGGACCTGATCCGGGCTGGAGAACTGAGCCAGGTGATTCCGGGTGCCGTAGGACTGGGGATAAGCCATGACGGTACTGAACAGGCCGGCAACTCCGTGGCCGCGGCCCCAGGGGAATACGGCACCGTCGGAGTTCTGGACGTGGGAGTGGCCCAGGGACATGTTGTGGCCCAGCTCGTGGGTAAAGGTATTGTAGCCACAGCTGACACCGGTCATGCTAAACGCATAGGCACCGGCGTTGGAGTAAAACCGCCCGGTGCTTTGATCTCCGCCCGGCTGGTAACCCACGCCACAGACGTATCCGCCAGCCGTGCGCTGCGGCGTGCTGATCAGGGCGACCATGTCCGCGCCATATTGCTGACGCAGGCGGGCGACCTCACGGTCAGCGCGGAAGCGGCCAAGCACGTTACCGTCCACACCGGCGTAGTTGCCCTGAATCCGCTCGGTGCCCACCAGTCGCAGCTGCACGTTAACGTCGCTGTTGCGGTAGGCCTGGTTGGAGTGCTCCACATAGGAAACGATACGGGCTTCGATGTCCTGTCCGGAACTGCTGCGGGCAGCGTCGTCGGTATAGAACACCAGTACGTCGATCTGATTGGCGAAAACCAGCGGGCTTCCCAGGGCGAGGGACAGGCCGGCCAGCCATTTTACGGGTTGTTTCATAGTGTCATTCCCTGATAAGGGTGTGTTTATACAGCGGGTACTTCCTGGTCGCCGCTTTTGATGGGTACTGCTTTCTGGTACTTCCTGCCGTCACGGGTTTGCGTGGTAATACGATTGGCTCTTCAGCCGGAGGGCGGGTGCTGTTCCACGCCTGGTACCGGGATGGCGTCATCCTCACCTGCCAGATTGTCGTGAATATCAGATTCGCTGGTCAGGGTTGCCTCTCCGGTCTGATTGTTGATGACGGCCGAATAAACGCCTTCATTGGTGCTGATAACCACATAGGTCGCGGTCTTGCCGCGGGTGACGACCACATTGTCTTTCTCATGGCCACCGGTGACCGGGCCCCGGAAGACCTGAATATCGTTAAGCTGATTGTGGGTGCCGTCCAGTCGTGCGGTAACGGTGCGGCCCAGTTCCGGCACTGGCATCGCCAGTTGCTGACCCACATGCAGTGTCGCAAGCGCCTCCGGATCGGCCTGCAGCTGAATGGCCGGGAAGCCGTCTACTTCGGTCTTTTCGGGGTTGGCTTCGCTTTGCCACAGGGAAATGACCGGGCGGGCGTTCCGGGCCGCGTTGCTGGTGGGCTCAGGAAGGGCCGGAGCAACGTCCGGGGCAGGCCATTTGGAGATGTCGTTCCCACTACCGCCGCCTGTTGCGCCGGACGCCGACGATCCGTTTATACTGCCGGAAGTCTCGGCGCGGTGGTCTGGTGCGCTGGCGACCGGGTCGTCGCTGGTAACCGGCGTGAACAAAAACAGCAGTACCGCGATGATGACTGAGATGCCGGCTACAAAGGCCAGAGCTTTGGACATGGACGCCTCCTGCGCTCGATAAGATCCGAATGCTGGCCGTTATCCTCCCCTTTAATGACGGCAATCTCATGTGAAAAACTGTTAAATATACTGAATTGGGATCCGGTTCAAAGACCTGCATCTGCCGGCAATTCAGCCAGTTGCATTTAATGGCTGAATTCCTAGACTGCTCTGGCTGTTCAAGGAATGATCACTACAGAGGAGGTTCCCATGGACCTGAGATCAACCTGTCGCCTCACCGCGGGTATTGCCCTGCTTGCCGCCACCCTGGCTTCTCCGGTAATGGCGGATCTGACACTGACCCTGGATCGTAACGGTGCCGGGGATATTCCCGTGGAGTTCCGCGACGACGACCATGTGCGTATCGGCAGTGACGATTCTGCCAGCCGGTTTCTGACCAGCGAGGGTCGCACCTACGCCCTGATGGCTTCGCCGGACGGTAAAAAGCAGTTTGCCATGGATATGGATGCCTACCTCAGCCGGGACGACGCGCCCCGGGGAGTGGAGCCTGATCTTGAAAGCGTCAAGGCGACTCCATCAGACCGGCAGGAAACCATCGGCGGGATTACCGGCGATGTGTATCAGGTCGACAACGGAGGGCGGCAATGGGAGCTTGTGCTGACCGATGACCCCGCCATGACGTCCGTCACCGCCGCCGTCTACGGTGCTGAAATCCGCATGGCTCGCATGTCCGGGCAGGCGGTGGCCGCACAGCCGCTGGTGACCGAACTGGCACTGGCTCAATCCCTGGGGGCGCTCGGCATTCTACGAGGCCAGCTCTACCAGGTGGTCGAGATAGAAGACGCCGGTGATCTGCCGGATGAGCGGTTTGCCCTGGACCAGAACACCCTGGTGATCAGTGACTGGAAACAACTGCAGGACGCCTATCACTGATACCGGTGTTATGGCCCAGCCTGAATCTGGTCAGCCGCCGGCGGGGCCTGGATCAGTCGTCGTTTACGACGCTGGTTCAGGCCAATCAGCAATAAGGGCGCAATGATCATCAGGCTGCCGGCGATAAACCAGATATCCGGAACCTCACCGAAAACCAGCCAGCCGGCGATGATGGCCCACATCAGGCCGGTATACTCGGCGCTGGTCACCTGACTGGCGTCCACGTATTTGTAGCTTTTCAGCACGCTGGCGTTATAAGCCAGAATAAACAGTGCTGAACCCGCCGCGCAGGCGACGACTTCCCACCGCCAGGGCGCACCTTCCCAGATCGCCAGCGCAAGACCGGCGGGCAGTACCAGCATGGAATTAAGCACCAGCATATGCAGGGTGGATTGTTCCGAGGGCAGCCGCCGTACCATCAAAGCGCCGATAGCCAGACAGACTGCAGTACCCAGGGCTGCGACCGCAGCAAACTCGATCCTGGTCGGCCGCAGTATCACCAGCACCCCTAAAAACCCGCTGATGACTGCAATCACACTGAGCGGAGACAGAGGTTCACGATAGACCAGTACTGACAGCACCATCAGCACCACAGGCGCAACGTAGAACACCGCGTTAGCGGTGGCCAGGGGCAGGTTGGTCAGTGCCACCACCATGCAGACCAGAGCAACGAGCAGGATGTGGGAGCGGACCAGATGAATGCGGAAGCCTTTGAAGAAGTGGCGGTACTCTGCCCGTTTGAGCAGGGGCATCAGCAATCCCACGGTCACCAGATTACGTAGAAACGCAAACTGGAAGACCGGCGCGCCCGGGTCCATCAGCTTGATGACGATGTCGGATCCAATGGCCAGGGCATTGCCGAGTATCAGCAACATGATCGCGCTGTTGACGGTTTTTCCTGACGTCTGACCTGACATGATGATGCCCACCTCTGAATCTGGTCGAATGCAGCAAGAAGAGCCGGAGCGCGGCCCGTAACGAGTATCCGCTAAATTGTTGTTAATTGCTTCACTTTTGAAAAATCTGATAATGAAGTAACTCGTGCCACCGTTTGCCGGGGCGGAGCCCCTGCGGTCACCGGAGTTTTTGATGAGCCAAGAAACCCCTGAGTCAGACGGCAAATCCCGCCCGGATACCCTTGAGGGGCTGCTGAACCGGATTCAGGAGATCGACGGTGATGGTCACCGGATTACCGTGCGGGAGATTCTGGACGCCGCCGGTACCCGGAGTTTCGGGCCGGTGGCGGTTATCGCCGGTCTGATTGTGCTGGCGCCGGTGATCGGTGATCTGCCCGGGGTACCCACCCTGATGGGATTGCTGATCATCCTCACGGTTGGTCAGCAGCCGTTCCAGCGGAACTATATCTGGCTTCCCGGCTGGCTGAGCCGGCGGCAGATCTCGCGGCCAAAACTGCACAAGGCGGTTGAGTGGATGATGCGGCCGGCCCGGTTTGTGGATCGCCATACAGCACCACGGCTGACCTGGGTGATGACCCGGGGCGGCAACCTGTTGCTGGTGCTGGCCTGCCTGGTGGTCGCACTGGCACTGCCAGTGATGGAATTTGTCCCATTCAGCGCCAACGGTGGCGGGCTCGCACTGCTGGCGTTTGGCCTGGCGATGATTGCCCGGGACGGCGTTCTGGCCACGCTGGCGCTGTTGCTTACCGGCGGCACACTGGGTTTTATCGGCTGGCAGCTGGCCGGCTATCTGTAACTGCTCCGCTGGCCAATCGCCGGTGGCTGAGGCAGGATGTCACCTTCCAAATCCAAGAAAAGGCAGTAAGTATTTCATGGCAAAACTCTTTCTCGTCCGACATGGACAAGCTTCCTTTGGTGAGGCCGACTACGACCGGCTGTCTGAACTGGGCTGGCAGCAGGCGCGTTGGCTGGGTGAGTACTTCGCCGAGCGCGAAATTGATTTCCACCGTGTGGTGGCTGGTGACTTGCGCCGCCAGCAGGAAACTGCCAAGGGCATTCTCGAAGGTATGGCCAGGGCTGGTGCTGAGGTTTCAACTCACCCGGGGCTGAATGAATACGACGGTGAAATGATGTACCGGGCATTTACCGGTCAGGGCGACCAGCACCTGCATCAGAAGCGGGATTTCAAGGATTACTGGCGCACTTTCCGTTCTGCGTATGAGGCCTGGATTGATGATCGGCTGACCGATGTCACCGAAACCTGGGGCGACTTCGGCCAGCGTATTGAAGACGCCCTCAGTCACGCCTGCGAAGGGGCAGGGCGGGACGAATCCATTCTGGTGGTGACTTCCGGCGGTGTCATCGGCAGTACGATGACTCAGCTGATTGAAGGGCCCCAGAAGGGCGCCATTCACTTCAACTTCCAGTTCCGCAACACCGGGTTTTGCGAAATCATCGTCGGCAGCAGTGCCGGCCGGGTGCTCAGCTTCAACAACGTGCCCCACCTGGACCGGCCAGGGCGCCGGCACGCCCTGACCCACGTCTGATCAGGAGTCGCCAGTGGATTCGTCCGGCTGGCGACCGGCCTCTTCAGGCTTTTCTCTGGCCGGCGCGGACGGCTCGGGCACCAAGGACTCGGTCACCTGACTGTTATCCGCCGGCCGCTCGACCACCTGGCGCTTGCCCTTGGCACACTCGGACAGCGCCTTGAGGCCATCGGCATCGAAGGCATCCACCCGAATCACGTCGTAGAGTGCGGTGAGGGCTTCCAGCAGCCTGTCGCATTCTTCGTTCTGAATAATGCCCTGTTCGCAGGCCCAGTCCACCAGCTCCGTGCGCTGATGACCCAGCAGCATGTCGATACCGCCAAGCTGGTCCGGGTCACGGCTGCGAATGCCTTCATGCAGGCGGGCGCGCAATCCGGCGGTCTCGTTGGCTAAGCGGTAAGCGTTGAGCACCCGTCCCAGAGCGTCGTCCGGGTTGTCGTTGATATAGGCGCCCCGGCTGATGCGCTGGCGCAGCGGTGTATCGCGGACAATACTGGCGGCGACAGTGGCGCCGAGGCGATCATCCGGCCCGTTAATACCGGTGGCGCCCAGGGGGAAGATCAGTATCCGCAGGGGCCAGCGCAGGGCCGGCACCGGGAAGTTGATGATGGCCTCCCGCATGGTGGACTGAAACTCTTTCAGACAGGTCTCCAGGGACCATTCCACCAGCGGCCGCTGATCTTCCGGATAGCCTTCCTCATGCCACTGCTTGATCACTGCGGACGCGTAATACAGCTGTACCAGACAGTCCGCCATACGCCCGGACAGGCGCTGCCGGGCCTTGAGCCCGCCGCCTACAGTCAGCAGGGTAACATCCGTCATCAAGGCGAAGCCGGCGGAAAACCGGGCCAGCTGACGGTAGTACATGGCAATACCGCCTTCCCGGGGCGCCGGTTCGGCCATACCATGGGTCAGCCCCAGTACCAGCGCCCGCAAGGCGTTACGGGTGGTGTGGGCAATGTGACGGTAGAAGACACGGTCAAACTTTCGAACGCCCGCCCGTTCGTCGGCCATACTGGCTGCCGCGATCTCATCGACGATAAACGGATGACAGCGAATCGCGCCCTGGCCGAACACCATCAGGCTGCGGGTCAGGATATTCGCGCCTTCGACGGTGATGCCAATGGGCACAGCCTGATAGGCCCGGGCCAGGAAGTTCCGCGGGCCGGTGATGACACCGCGGCCGGCGACCACATCCATGGCGTGATTGATCACCTCCCGCATCAGGTCCGTGTTGCGGTACTTCAAAACCGCAGACGGTACTGCCGGTCTTACGCCCCGGTCCAGCATACCCGCCGTCAACAACCGGGCGGCGTCCATCATGTAGGTGTAGCCGGCGATGGGTTCCAGCGCCTCCTGAACCCCTTCAAACTGGCTGATGGAACGGCCGAACTGCTCCCGCACCAGCGCGTAGGAGCCGGTCGCCAGGCTGGCCACCTTGCCGGCTCCGGTGCCCAGTGCCGGCAGTGAGATCGAACGACCGATGGCCAGGCACTCCAGCAGCATGGTCCAACCCTTGCCCAGCATTCTCTGACCGCCAATGACCTGATCCATGGGGATAAAGACGTCATTGCCCCAGGTAGGACCGTTCATGAAAACCGTGTTCATGGGCAGGTGACGGGCACCGGCATGGACGCCTTCGGTATCCCGGGGCACCAGCACACAGGTGACGCCGATGGTCTCTTCACCGCCCAGCAGGCGGTCCGGGTCGTACACCTTGATGGCAAGGCCAATCAGGGTCGCGACCGGGGCAAGGGTGATGTAGCGCTTGTTCCAGGTGACTTTCAGCCCCAGTACTTCCTCACCATTCCACTGGCCTTTGCAGACGATTCCCTTATCAGGAATAGCGCCGGCGTCCGACCCTGCCACCGGCGAGGTCAGGGCAAAGCAGGGGGTTTCCTCACCCCGGGCCAGACGTGGCAGGTAATAGTCTTTCTGGGCTTTGGTGCCATACTCCATCAGCAGTTCACCGGGGCCGAGGGAATTGGGCACCATCACGGTCACGGCTGCGGACACACTGCGGGTGGAGATTTTCATCACGATTTCGGAGTGTGCGGTGTGGGAGAAGCCCTTGCCGCCGTGCTCTTTCGGAATCATCAGGCCGAAGAAGCCGTGTTCCCGGATAAACTTCCATACGTTTTCGGGCAGGTCGTAATCTTCATGGGTGACTTTCCAGTCGTCCAGCATGGCACAGAGTTCTTCAACGGGACCGTCAAGGAACGCCTGTTCCTCACTGGTAAGATGGGCCGGCCTGGCGTCCAGCAGCCGGGACCAGTTTGGCTGACCCGAGAACAGCTCACCATCCCAGTCCACGGAGCCTGATCGGAGCGCTTCCTGTTCGGTATCCGACAGCGTTGGTAACCGCCCCCGGACCCAGTCCAGCAGGGGCTTGCTGAGTTTCTCCCGGCGGAGCTCGTCAGCGTGGAGAATCACCATGGCCAATGCCAGCAGCCCGCCGCCGAGCAGGATACTGAGAATGTGCCAGTCATCCTGGGACATTCCTGCCAGGGTTGCTGCCACCAGCACCACCGTGGCCACGGTTCCGCCAAGGCCCAGATAGATCAGTACCAGGGCGCTGACAATCAGGAACAGAACGCTCATCAACAGATCTCCGTATCAGGAAATGAATATTCGTTTACCATCGACTAAAGCTGCCGGCCTTGCAAGTTATCCCCGTGACAGAAACCGGGCCGAATTGCGATGATCACGGGTCAGGGAAACCGTGGCGCTTTGTTAACGGCGCGATCGGTTCAGAAGTTTGAACCAACAGGAGGATTGCCGGCAATGGCTGACCCCTTTGATGAGGTGTTTTCCCGGGATGGAACCCATTCCGTCAAGTTCGATGCCCGCGAGGCGGTGTTTGGCCGTCAGGATGTGATTCCCCTGTGGGTAGCCGACACGGATTTCGCCGCCCCCCGGGCCGTTACCGAGGCACTGGCGCGGCGGGCTGAACATTCGGCCTACGGCTATACCCTGTTTCCGGACTCCCTGTATGAAGCGCTGATCCAGTGGTTCCGTCAGCATCACGACTGGACTATTCAGCGGGACTGGATTCGCATGGCCCCCGGAGTGGTTCCAACCCTGCACGCCGCTGCAACTGCCTTTGCCCAGGCCGGTGAAGGGGTGATCATACAGCCGCCAGTTTATCCGCCGTTTTTCAGCAGTATTCGCAAGACCGGTAGGCGGGTGGTGGAGAACCCGCTGATGGAGCGAAACGGGCGCTACGAGATGGACCTGGACAATCTGGCAACCTGCGCCGCAGACCCGGCCAACCGGGTGCTCTTCTTATGCTCGCCCCATAATCCGGTGGGACGGGTTTGGCGCAGGGAAGAGCTGGAGGCGGTGCTCGACATCGCACGGCGTCACGATCTGGTGGTCATCTCCGACGAAATACACGCTGATCTGGTTTACCCGGACCGCCCGGCCCACACCATGCTGGCGTCTCTCGCCCGGCCTGATGATCCCCTGCTGACCACGGTGGCGCCCAGCAAAACGTTCAATATCCCCGGCATGGGCCTGTCGGCGGTGGTATCTGAGCGGGCAGATTTGCTGGCGAAGCTGGAACAGGTCTTCGACGCGTTCAGCATGGTCCAGTGCAACCCTTTCAGCATTACCGCGTTTGAAGTGGGCTATCGCGAGGGCAGCGAGTGGCTGCAGGCCATGATGGAATATGTGCGCGGGAACCGGGATATGGTGCTGGAGTTCCTGGCCCGTCGACTGCCGGAAATTCGCGCGACGGACCCTGAAGGCACCTATCTGCTCTGGCTGGACTGCCGGAGACTGGGCCTGGACGACGCCGAGTTAAAACAGTTTATGGTGGAGAAAGCCGGCGTCGGGCTGAACCCGGGAATCACCTTCGGCCAGGAGGGCAGCGGCTATATGAGATTGAACCTGGGCTCGCCGCTATCTGTCATACAAACCGCACTGGAGCAGCTTGAGGCGGCTGTTGCGTCGCTGCGCTGAAGCGGCCCGTTTCCATTTCTAAGGGTAGAGTAACTACTCTGCCCGTTCTTCCGTGCTGGCCCGTGAGCCCAGGTGATAGGCGGCGAACCCCGACATCACCACCTGATCCACCGCCATACCAATAACGCGGCCATCGGCGTCCGCGCGCACCGGGGACTGTTCGTTGGTAATGGGGTCGGACACCGTGCCCAGAATGGTACCCTCGGTGACGTAGGCTCCCAGTTTGACGTCACTGAACAGAATGCCGCCCTGGTCTACCCGAATCCAGTGGGACTGGTAATACACCGGCTCGGGGTCGCCCCACTGGAACAGCCGCGCGATCATGCCCTGGCGTTCCAGCAGGCTGAAAATACTGTTCACCCCGGCGTCAATGTGGTCTTCCTGTATGCGCATGGATTCCCCAACCTCCATGGTAACCGCAGGAATGCCCACGGCGGTGGCGGCGGTGCGAAGCATGCCGGGGGTGCCGCTGCTGTGAACGACCACCATGCCATCAAAGCCGCGGGTAAAGTCTGCCACCTCCGGGCGATTCATATCTGCACGCAGTTGAGGCAGGTTGGTGCGCTTCAGCGAGCCGGTGTGAATATCCACCAGGGTGTCGCACTTCAGAATCACCTGTTCGAACAGGCTGTGGGCAATACGATGGGCCAGGCTGCCGCTCTCACTGCCAGGAAAATAGCGGTTGAGATCCCGCCGGTCTGCCAGGTAGCGGCTGCCCTGCTGGAATCCCTGCAAGTTCACAATGGGTACCCCTACCACGGTGCCAGACAGCTCCCGCGGATCGAGATCGTAGATAACCCGCCGGATGATCTCGATACCATTGAGCTCATCCCCATGAACAGCACCAGTCAGGCACATCACCGGGCCGGGCTTGTCGCCATTGACCACCAGCACCGGTGTCGGCTGGGACAGCGCGGCAATCTGGATCCCCGGTGACCAGGCCAGGCGGGCGGTTGTGCCCGGCAGAACTTCACCACTGAGCATGCGGAATGGCTGTGCCTGAGCAGGCTCGGTTTCGGGAATCACCTGGACAGGAGTGGGAGCCGGTGTCAGGGCCGGCTCTGCCAGAACCGGGTCTTCCCCGTCAGGTTCAGCATGGTCTGCGGGTATGGCGGGGTCTTCATCTTCCGGTGGTACGGTCTTGACCTGAGGAGCCTCGTCCGGCTCGGGTGGACCGATATCCACCACGGACTCATCTTCGGGAAGCTCTACGACGGCTGGCGTTACGGTTGACGCCGAGGGTGCAGACTCGGTGATGGGCGCCTGGGCAGGTGTCTCGATAACCGCTGGCCCATCATCCGGTAGCTGGACTGGCGCTTCAACCGGTGCCGGATTTTCGGCTGGCTGGCTCCAGGCCAGCGGGGCACAGGTCAGGCTCGCCAGCAGAGCAGGCAGCAAGCGTAAGGTCAGACGTTTGCGCATCGGATCTCCCATGGACGGACAGTCAGCGAATCTGGCAACGCCGTAGGCTAACCGATCGCTAAAACGGTGGTACAGGGGTCTGACTAAGGTTTAACAGTAATGTCATATCAGCGGCCGGTCAGCTCTGCTCTCTGGTTATACCTCACCGCAACCTAACCTGGGGTCGAGATTTGCAACAGATTGTCGGAAACCGGACCGGTTTATCGATCGTAGCGCGCACCACGGCAGATCATGATGCGCGCAGGGCTCTAGTGTCCCGTCTGGTTAATTCGCTGATCTACTGAGCCACTGAGAGGCTTGATAGCCGCGTTGCCCTGACTCGATTTGGAGCCACCAAACCTTCGTCAGCGCGCCTTGCTCTCAAGCCTCTCAGTGGCTCAGTA
>JAJUHY010000009.1 GCA_029265735.1 Marinobacter segnicrescens
TTGACGTCCCTGTCAAACAGGGTCCCGGAAGGCCTCCGTGCAGACCCGCTTAGAAGTGAACCGCCGCGTTCCGGACGCCAACGACGACGGACCTTTCTGGAAAGGGAAAGGATGGCCTCCGGTTGCTCGCGGTGGATAGGGCATCCGTATTCGCCGGTCACCCTGAAGCGGAGCCGCGTTACGCCTTTGCGGGACTCTGCTTCACGGTGTTGCCGCAAAGGCGTAACGCGGATCCGCTGTCCCTGATGGAAGGCAATACGGTTTCCCTCCATACCGCGATGAATCTTTTTTTGTGCCTGTCTCCAAGGCCAGTGAACCCGCCTCCTACAGCGGTTTCGTAGACTTGCGGATTCAGGGGATTCCAGTGGAGCAGGCATTTTTGCGCTGGCGAACGGTTGAGTCCCGCCCATGATCATTCACGGATTCTGATTTTTCAGTATCGCCCCGATGCTGCCGTCATCGGAGAACAGCGTCCTGATGTAATCGAGAAAGGTCCGGATAAGCTGAGAGGGATAGAGGTTTGGCGCGGTGATCAGATACAGTTTGTCGCCCCACATTTTCGGGTCAGGATCGAAATCGATCAGCGTTCTGACCAACTGCCCCGATTGCAGTTCATCACTGATCAGGTAATACGGCAGTACCCCGATGCCATTGCCAAGCACCACCGACTGCTTGAGGAAATTCATGTCCGAGCATTGCAGTTTCGGTTGAAGATCGACGACATGGTGTGTGTCCCCGGAGATGAATCTCATGATCAGTCGATTGTTTCTGACTGGGGGTGTAACCAGGGCATGGGTGGGTAATTCCTCCGGCGACCGCGGAGTCCCGTGGTTTTCCAGATAATCCGGGGAAACGCAGGTGACCCACTCCATGGCCGACAATTCCCGGGCCACATAATGATCGGGCGGTGAATTGGCGACCCGGATGGACACGTCGATTTCATCCTCCAGCAGATCGTATATCCGGTTGTTGAACGTGATTTGCATGGTGACCTCGGGGTTCTCCTTGCAAAAATCCAGCAGGGCCGGCGCCAGCACCAGTTGGCCCAGGCCGATAGGCACGCTGACTCGCAGGTGGCCCCGCAGCGCCCGCCCCATATCCCTGACAACGGCCTCCATGGCGGTGAATTCCTGCATCACTTTCACCGCGTGTTCATAAAGCCTGATGCCTATCTGTGTCAGCTCCACCCGGCGGGTGGTGCGTCTCATCAACTGAACCCGGAGTTCCGTTTCCAGCTTCTTGAGGCGCCGGCTGATGTTGGAACGGCTGGTCTGTAAGCGGTCCGCCGCGCTGGTCATGCTGCCGCTTTCCACCACCGCGACCAGGGCCTCGAAGTCCTTGATGTCCATGACGGGTGCTATTGTTGCGAATTTGGAAACAGTCTGGCCAAAATATGGATCATTGTCTAGGTTGTGAATCCTTTCTACAGTGTCCGCTACCACTGGCGACATCGTGTCACGCGCGCATCGCGGGGCACCAACTAATGTAGAAAGGTAAGAATAATGACAGCAGACCTGGTCTTTGAGGACCGGCTCATTGGCGGAGAAGAACTTGATCTCAGGGCTCGGAGACTGGCGGGTGGACTGACCGGTCTTGGTGTGGGCGAAGGCGATGTGGTTGCGGTGATGGTGAAAAACCATCCGGCGTTCATTGACCTGATGCTGGCCTGCCAGGTGCTGGGAGCCCATTACTGCCCGATCAACTGGCATTTTCGCTCCGCTGAAGCCGAGCATATCCTGCTCGATTCCGGTGCCAGGGCGCTGATTATCGAGGAGGGTTTTCTGCGGGAGATTGCTGAGATCATTCCCGCAGCGCTCTCCGTGATTGCCATCGACGGCGACAACGGCGAACCCCCTGACTACGAGAGCTGGCTGAGTCGGCAGCCGGAATACTCCGGCGAGGTTCGTGCCCCTCGCGGCATGATGCCGTACACCTCCGGCACCACCGGCAAACCCAAAGGGGTATGCCGGCTGCCCTTGGGGCCGGAGCATCCGCCCGCCATGCAAGCGCTTTCGGAACAGGCCTGGGGCGTCAAAGCCGGCGTCCGGACCCTGATGCCCGCGCCGCTGTATCACAGCGCGCCGAATTCCATGACGCTGCAGACGCTGCTGCACGGCGATCTGTTGGTGCTGACGCGGAAATTCGACGCGGAAGACATCCTGAGGCTGATTCAGCGGCACGGGATCACCACTGTCTATCTGGTACCGATCATGTACGTCCGGCTTCTGCGGTTGCCGGAGAGCGTCAAAAACCAGTACGACATTTCATCGGTGAGATTTGTCGCGTCCACCGGCGCATCCTGCGCCCCGGAACTGAAAGCCGCCATGTTGGCCTGGTGGGGGGAGGTTATCTACGAGACCTATGCCTCCAGCGAAACCGGGATGCTGACCGTGCAGACGCCCGAGGGGGCGCGGATCAAACCGGGCAGTGTCGGCAAGCCGGTGTTGAACGCCGAAATAAAAATCGTGGGCGACGACGGCAAAGAATGTCCCATCGGTGAAACCGGCGTCATTTATGGCCGGCAGCCCGCCTATCCGGACTTCACCTATCAAAACAACCCGGCCGCCCGCGCTAAAGCCGGCTTGGGGGCCCTGATCACGGTCGGCGATGTTGGCTATGTGGACGAAGACGGTTACCTGTATGTCTGCGACCGGGTTTCCGACATGGTGATCTCCGGTGGCGTCAATATTTACCCGGCTGAAATTGAACATGCCCTGCTGGAATTGCCGGAAGTGCTCGATTGCGCGGTCTTTGGCATTCCCGATCAGGAGTATGGGGAATCTCTGGTGGGGCTGGTGAAGTGTACCGGCGGTGCCGATCAGGTGATGGAGAACATTCGCAACTATCTGGTCGGGCGCCTGGCCAATTACAAGATCCCCAGGGACATCCGGATAGTGGACGATCTGCCCCGTGACGATAACGGCAAGGTATCGAAACGAAAACTGAAACAAGAATTCGCCGAATCCTAGAATAAAAAGAGGAGTTTTTTATGAATAATCTGAAGAAAATTCTGGCGGGGTTCGCGCTCGCGGGCGTCATTGCTCTGAATCCGGTATCCGCCGATACCGCGAGCCCGCTTCCCTCGACCATGGCCTGGACTTCCTATCCGACCTCCTCGGCGAACTATGCTCAGCTTTTGGCGCTGGGGAATGTGCTCAAGAAAAAGTTCAACGTATCGGTTCGGGTATTGCCCGGTGATAACGATGTCTCCCGAATGACGCCGTTGAGAACCGGCCGTGTCGATCTGTGCGGTTGTGGTATCGCCAGTTACTACGCGTCGGAAGGGGTGCTCCTGTTTGCCGATGCCGCCTGGGGGCCGCAACCGGTGCGTGTGATCCGAACGTCCATCGCTGATTTTGGCATGGGGTTGGTGGTGGCCGGTGATCTGGAGGTCAAAACCCCCGCCGATTTGAAGGGCAAAAAAATCGCCTGGGTCCGAGGCGCGCCATCGTTGAACCTCGGTACCGAGGCCTATCTGGCGTTTGGCGGACTCAGCTGGGATGACGTGGAACGGGTGGAATTCCCCGGCTATAACCGTTCCTTCGACGGTATCATTCAGGGACTGGCGGACGCGGCCTTCACCATGACATCCGCGCCAGCGCCGGAACAGGTTGCCGCCAGCCCGAGAGGCATTACCTGGCCAGAGCTGAGCCCGGATGATGAGGAAGGATGGGCGCGCATGAAGAACGTGGCGCCTTACTTCCAGTCTCATGAGGTGACATCGGCGGCGGGGGGCGTTGTTAACAAAGACCACCCCCACGCGTTCGCAAGCTATCCGTATCCGGTCATGGTGGCGACCCGTAACTACGATTCGGACATTGTCTATAACCTGATCAAGGTCATACACGAAGACTACGACGAATATAAGAACGATGCGCCGGGCGCCACCGGGTACGGGATCGACAGCCAGAATATGTTTTGGGTGATTCCGTTCCATGACGCGGTGGTGCGGTACTACAAGGACATTGGTATCTGGACCGATGAGATGCAGGCACACCAGGATCAGTTGGTCCGGCGCCAGGCACTCCTGATCAAGACCTGGAATGCCTTTGTCGATGACAATCCGCCCTCGGATCAGGATCAGTTCCGGGAGGCTTGGATGCAGGCACGGGCCACTGCTCTTGAAGCCGAAGACATGAACCCGGTCTTCTATTGAACCGGTCATCCTGTGCTCGCAAGTTCCTGTCCGGAGTTTCATGACCATGAGTTCGACTCAGGCAACGTCCCCCAGGGATACTGTCAGCCAGCCGGAAAATATTTCCGGCATCCGCTCCCTTTCCGGTGTCTGGCTATGGGTGCCGAGACTGGCCACCCTGGCCCTGACTCTGATCACCATTGACTACCTGTTCAACCTGCAGATCATCAACATCATCACCCGGGTGGAAAGCCAGTTTTTCTACACCGTGGTGGCCCTGATGCTGCCGTTGGTGTTTCTGCTCTGGCCGATCAATCGCCATGGTGCCCGGGACCGGGTGCCCTGGTATGACGTACTGCTGTTCATCGCCGCCGTGGTGGTGTGCGCCTTCTTTGTTTACAACGCGGAACATATCCTCAACCGGGGCTGGGAATACGCCGCGCCGGGCCACGCGGTGACCCTGAGCTTTTTGTTCTGGGCGATTGTAGTGGAAGCGGTACGCCGGGCGGGCGGCTGGCCGATCGCCGTGATCGTTGGCGGTGCCAGCCTCTATCCGATCTTCGCCGATGTGATGCCCGGGCCGATCCAGGGTTTTCCTTCCAGCCCGGACGCCACCGCTATTTATCTGGCCATGAGCCGGGAAGGCATCATGGGGATCCCACTGCAGGCGTTCGCCAATCTGGTGATCGGCTTCCTGCTGTTCGGGGTGGCTCTGCAGCAGACCGGTGGCGGCAGGTTTTTCATTAACCTGGCGTTTTCCCTGCTCGGCCACGTCCGTGGCGGGCCCGCCAAGGTGGCGGTGTTTTCCAGCGGGTTGATGGGCTCGATGAGCGGCAGCGTGATCACCAATGTCATGACCACCGGCGTCATGTCGATCCCCGCCATGCGCCGGATGGGGTTCGGCAAATCCTATGCCGCCGGCGTGGAGGCCTGTGCTTCCACCGGGGGGGGTGCTGATGCCGCCGGTGATGGGCGCCACCGCCTTCATCATGGCGTCGTTCCTGAACATTCCCTACGGTACCATCGCCCTGGCCGCGGTGGTGCCTTCGGTGCTCTATTTTCTCGGGCTGTTCATCCAGATCGATGCCTACGCGGCCAGATACGGGATCAAGGGACTGCCGGAGGACGAGCTGCCATCGTTGCGGCAGACGCTGAAAGAAGGCTGGTATTTCATTTTTGTCTTCGCTTTGCTGATCTGGTTGCTGTTCTTCCTGCGGCGGGAGGCCACCGCGCCGTTCTTCGCCACGGCGCTGCTGCTGATCATCAATCAGCTCCTGCCTTATCAGCGCTGGGGCTGGCGGGAGGTCAAGAACTTCTTCTCGACCTCGGGCAAGCTGTTTGCCGAACTGATCGCCATCCTGGCCGGGGTCGGCCTGCTGGTGGGCGCGCTGTCGGTGACCGGACTTTCCGGCACCATCGCCAACGACCTGATTTTCCTGGCTGGCGGCAACACCCTGGTGCTGTTGCTGATGGGGGCGCTGACCAGCTTTATTCTCGGTATCGGCATGACAGTGACGGCGGCATACATTTTCCTGGCGGTGGCACTGGCGCCGGCGCTGATCAACGGTGGTGGCATGGACCCGTTGGCGGTCCACCTGTTCATTCTTTACTGGGGCATGCTCAGTTTCATTACGCCACCGGTGGCCCTCGGCGCCTTCGCCGCCGCCACGGTGGCCGGAGCCCGGGCAATGGAAACCGGAGTCCAGGCGATGCGGCTGGGCAGTGTGATCTATTTCATTCCGTTCCTGTTCGTACTGAATCCGGCGCTGATTTTTCAGGGGGCCTGGTATGAGGTCGTGATGGTGATCACTCAGGCGTTCTTTGGCGTGCTGCTGATCGCCTGCGCCATGCAGGGCTACCTGCTGGGTGTCGGCGATCTGTCGGTAAACCGGGTTCTGGAGTGGCCGATCCGGCTGGCGCTGATCGGCGGCGGCATGCTGCTGGCTATCCCGGGAGGAGGCCCGGTGCCACTGACCAACCTGACCCTGTCCCTGATCAGCGCCGCGCTGCTGGTGCCCGCCATCGGCGCCGCCTGGCTATCGGTGCGGACTATGCCGGCAGGGCAAACAGCGGGGACCTGAGGTCCCCGCGTGCCAGCGTATCGCGTGTAAGCAATACCTCAATGCCGGAGCTTCAGGGCCGGCAGTCCTGCCCCATATTGGCCTCGATCAGATCGCGGTCGGCGGTGTCGGTGAGGCCATCCAGGTTGACGTCGTACCAGCTCGACAGGCCGCCGCCCTGGTCGGGGTCGGCCCAGTAGGCCCATTGCTCCAGGTCGGTGGCGTCCACCACGCCATCGTCGTTGCCGTCGCCGGGGCATGCGCTGTCCCCGGCCAGCAAGTCGGTCAGGCCGGTGCTCAAGGCCGCGTAATGGGTTTGCTCCGTGGCGGTCAGTTGGTCCGGCGTTTTGTCCGCCAGCAGGTCCTGGTCTTCGCGGTCGAGTTTCAAGGTCAGCGGGTCCGGGCTTTCATTGATCTGGTAGAATTCCTCGCTATCGACGAAGGTGTCCGTGGCGCAGTCCAGGCGGCTGATGCGCACCAGCTTATAGTGTTCGTCACGCAGGGTGCTCTGATGGTGAGGGAACAGTTTTACCGGGTCCTCGCCCTGGGACACCCGGTAATCGTTGACCGCGCAGCAGGAATCGAAGCCGTCCGCTCCGGCGGCGCCGCCGGGACCGTACCAGATGCCGCTCTGGTCTTCGCAGACGCCCTGTTGCGGGAAGATTTCCACGCACACATTGGCGCCGGGAATGACGCAGGGCGGCGCCGGATCAGCGCTGAAATTGGTGCCCAGCTCGCTGAAGTTGGTGTCGCGAATGGCCTGGTGGTCCGGTTCGGTCAGGTAGGGCATCACCGGCCGGGCGTCCAGCTGTACCGAGGCGGGCAGACGCTCCTCGCCGATGCCGGCGATTTCCCGGAACAGGCTGAACAGATCGGTGTTGTTGACCATGTGCGGCACGTCGCGGTCCGGGCTGTTGACGATGGATTCAGGGCCGGCCACCGCCAGCGGCACCCAGACGCCGGATTGATAGAGCGAGCCCTTGGCCCGTACCGGGTCGAACGGCAGTTTGACGCTCGGCATGTAAGTGCCGTTGTCGCTGGTGAACACCACCACGGTGTTGCTGTCCGGGTTGTAGCGCAGGGTGCCGTCATCAAGCCGCTCGGCAATGCCGGTGGTCACCAGCAGGCGCCCGATCTCATGGTCCACCGCCTCCAGCATGTGTTGGGCCACCGCCCGTTGCTGGGCGAAATCCGCCGCTTCGGTGGGATCGACGATGCCCAGTTCCGCCAGGCGATTGGCGGCGGGGGTGCCGCAGCCGAGCAGGCTGAGGTCCGCGTCCGGGTGCGGCAGCAGAGCCGCCGGCGGCGGTTGCAGCGGCGCATGCAGGGCGGAATAGCCGAGGCTGAGCATCCAGGGGGTGCCGGGTTGCCGGGCGCGGGTTTGCGTGATCCAGTCGATGGCGCGGTCGGTCTCCTGCACGGTGCGGTAACCGCGGGCGCGGGGATCGGCGGCGAGCAGGGTTTCGTCGCGGCCATCGGCGTGATTGATTTTCCATTCGCCAGTGTAATAGCCGTTCTGGACCGTGAAATCGAGTTCGGATCGGCGCACCTCGCTGTACACCGTGGCCTCGGGATCGAACAGGCCGCCGCGTTCCACGCAGGTACGTCCCGGCGTCGGGTAGCTGTCCAGATCGTTCATGATCAGATGCTCACCATCGGCCAGATAGCAGACACCGAAGTCGGCGCCGTTCTCACCGTCGGCCACGGTGTTGGGCACGAAGCCGCACTGGTAGGTGCCCTCCGGCGCCACGCCGCCGCCGGTGGTATCGATCGGGTAGGGAGCGCCGTCCAGATAGCCGGCGAAGTAGTCCCAGCCCAGTTCACGCATGGCGCCGTCGCCCAGCGGATGATTCTCGGGGCCCAGGTCGGAACCGGTCAGGTGCATCTTGCCGATCAGCGCGCTGACGTAGCCGGCTTCTTCGCGAAGCAATCGCGGCACGGTCAGGGTGTAGGGGGACACCTGGGAATTGGCCAGGTCATTGGAAACGATGGCGTTGCGCACGTTGTTGCGGAACGGATAGCGTCCCTCGAAAAAGGTGGCGCGGGTCGGCGAGCAGGTGGGCATCGACCAGGTGTTGCGGAAGCGCACCCCGGCGTTGGCGATGGCGTCGATGCTACTGGTTTCCGCCGGGATCGCGCCGCCATAACCGAACGCCCGGAACTGATCGATACCGGCATCGTCGACCACGATGAACAGAATATTGGGTGGCGTGGACGCGTCCGCGCCGCCATCCCGCGACGATCCGGAATCCGAATCGAAGCAGCCACCGAGCGTGAACAAGGTACAACCCGCCAGCATGAAGCCGGGCAGTGATGATTTCATGGTATCCCCCTTTTTGTTGGTTGGCGTGCCGCCCACGCGGCACGCTGTCGCCGGAATGCTTTTCCGCCCCGGTTATCTTTTCCTTGCGCGGGACCACAAGCCCATACCATAAATAGGGTATCCAGCGGTGCCGGGGGGTAGGGCATTATGTCGTTGGTGATTTCGGCGGTTCGGGGGAAAACAACAATGACGGGGACCAGCGGCGCGGTGCGTGTTGTGTTGCTTGAGGACGACGCGCCGTTGCGTGAACGCTTCGTCGGTATTCTCAGTGCCTGGGGCGGTGGCGAGCTGGTGGCGGCCTGCGCCACGCTGGAACAAGCGCTGGTGGCGCTGGACCAGCATCCGGTGGACCTGCTGATGGCCGACCTGAATCTGCCGGATGGCCATGGCATAGAAGCCATCCGCCGACTGCGCCAGCGCCACCCGGACGCCGATGCCATGGTCATCTCGGTGCTGGCCGACGACGAGACCGTGCTCGCCGCCATCGAGGCCGGCGCGGTGGGTTATCTGCTCAAGGATGCCGACTCCATCGAGCTGGTGGAAGCCATCGAGGAACTGCGCGCCGGGCGTTCGCCGATTTCCTCGTCGATCGCACGGATTCTGGTGCGCCGCATGAACAAGCCGGCGGAAGACCCCGCCGGCCCGGCGCTGACGCCACGGGAAATGGAAATCCTGCGTGGCATCGCCAAGGGCTTCACCTATACCGAACTGGCGGAATGGCTGAATATGTCACGACAGACGGTACCGGTGCATATCAAGAACATTTACCGGAAACTGGCGGCCAATAATCGATCCGAGGCCGTTTATGAAGCGTCCAAACGGGGGTTGTTGCGGTTGTGAGACGGGCGGTGGGGTTCGGGGTGTTGTGGGCATTGATGGCGCTGCTCGCCAGCGTGCCGCTGTGGGGCAGCCTGCCCGAGCCCGCCAGCGGCCGCATCGACACCGCGGAGCGCTACCAGGACGGCGCCTGGACCCCGGTATCCCTGCCCCAGGCCGGCCGCCCCGCCGGCGGCTGGGAACACTATCGCGCCCGCTTCGACTGGAATGGCCAGGATCACGCCTATCTCTACCTGCCCACGATCAGTCAGCGGGCGGTGATCGAACTGGCCGGCGAACGGATCGCGGACACCGAAAACCGCACCACCCTGGTGTCGCTGGCCTCGGGCATTCCGGCGCTGGTGGCGCTGCCGGGGAAACTGCTCGAGCGTGGCGAGAACGTCATCGATATCCGGGTGCAAACCCTGGGGCTGGTGCCCGGTTACCTCTCAACCCTGTATGTGGACGATGGCGAACGGCTGGCACCGTATTACCGGGCCCGGGTGTTCGTGCTCGAGTACCTGCGCTTGATGGTGCCCGCCGGGCAACTGCTGATCGCCCTGGTGGTGCTGGTGGTGTGGCTTTACCGGCCCCAGGAATCGCTGTTCGGCTGGCTGTTCCTGTTGCTGACCACCTCCATGTTCGTCTATCTGGGCATGATGCGGGAGCTGTTGCCGGCGCCGATCGAAGCCATGTATTACGCCATCATGGCCGGCTCGGCGGCCTGCGAGATTCTGGTGATCACCGCCTTGCTGATCGCCGGCGTGGCGCCGCCGCGCTGGTTGAAGGTCACGGTGCCGGGGGTGCCCGCCGCCTGCATCCTGGTCAGCGCGCTGGGGCTGGTGCCGGCGGCGCAGGTGGTGCTGTTCGTCAATGCGCCACTGAACATGCTCGGCCAGTTGGCGGCGCTGGCGATCATGGTGTGGGCGGCGCTGGCGCGACGGGTCGAGGAGGCCTGGCTGCTGGTGCTGCCGCTGCTGCTGTCGACGGTGGCGGCCCTGCATGACTTCGCCATCATCATGACCTGGCTGGACGGGCCGATCTTCCTGTCGCTGTATTACCGCCCGGCGATGATGATCGGCATCGCCATGATCCTGATGCGCCGTCTGGGTCTGAGCCTGGGGCGTCTGGATAACGTCAACGGCTATCTCAAGCAACGGCTGCAGGAGCAGGAGCGTGAACTGGAACGGCTGCACCAGGACGAACGCCGTGAGGCCGCCGCGCGGGCGCTCAGCGAGGAACGCCGGCGTCTCACCGCCGACCTGCACGATGGTCTGTCCGGCCATCTGGCCTCGATCATCGCGCTCTCGGAGCGGGAGAAATCGGAACGGGTGGAAGGCGCCGCCCGCGAGGCTCTGGATGATCTGCGGCTGGTGATCCATTCGCTGGACATCGACGACCACGAACTGCCGGTGGCGCTGGCCGGATTGCGGGAACGGCTGGAGCGGCAGCTCAAACGGCTGGGCGTGGGACTGGACTGGTCGCTGGCGCCGCTGCCGGAGATCGCCGGGGTCACCCCGTCCCACGCGCTCAATGTATTGCGCATCCTGCAGGAGGCGATCACCAATGCTCTGCAGCATGGCGGCGCCACCCGGATCACGGTACGGGGCGCCCGGTCCGAGTGCGGCCAAGCGTGCATCACGGTGGAAAACGATGGCCGTCCCTTTCCGCGCCGGCCCGAGCGGGGCGGTGAGGGATTGATCAACATGCGCCGCCGGGTCCGGCAACTGAACGGTGTGATCGACATCGAACCCCTGGCCAGCGGCACCCGTCTGACCCTGCTGCTGCCCCTGCGTCTGCCCGGCGCGGTGGCGGACCCGGGGCAGCCGGATCCGGTGGCGTAGCCATGCGTATCGGTATCGCGGTGGCCCTGGTGGTGGCGCTGGCCGGTGTGCTGGTGGCGGTGTTCCAGGCGCCCTGGCGTGGCGACGGCGCCGACCCGGTCGCGGCGCACTGGGTCGATGAGGCGCAATGCGGGCAGTGCCATCAGGCCCAGGTGCGCGATTGGCACGGTTCGCATCATCATCGGGCGATGACGGAGCCCACCGATCAAACCGTGCGCGGCGCTTTCGACGGCACCGGTTTCGTTGGCGAGACCCAGAGCAGCGTTTTTTTCCGCAAAGACGGCGAGTTCTGGATTCGCACCCGGGAGCGGGACGGCGAGCCGGAAGAACACAAGGTGGCCTATACCTTCGGCTGGGAACCGCTGCAGCAATACCTGCTGGAAACGGAGGGCGGGCGGCTGCAGGCGTATGGCGTGGCCTGGGATACGCAAACGCGGTCCTGGTTCCATCTCTATGACCGGCCGGAGGTGGACGAACGGCACCCGCTGCATTGGCGCCAGCCCGCCCAGAACGCCAACTTCATCTGCATCGAGTGCCACACCAGCGGTTTTCAACGGGGCTACGATGCCGCCGGGGATCGCTTCGACAGCCATTGGCGGGCCCTGGGCGTGGGCTGCCAGAGCTGTCACGGGCCCGCCTCGCGACATCTGCAGTGGACCCGGGCGCCGGCGGAAGCGGTGCCCGGCCACGGTTTCGAGGTGCCCCTCACCGACGCCGCCCGCGCCTCCGAGGTGGACACCTGCGCGCGCTGCCACAGCCGGCGCGCGCCGCTGGGCGACGGTGCCCGGCCCGGCGCCGCCCTGCGCGACGATTACCGGGTGACCGGGCTGAGCGCGGATCTGTACGAGGTGGACGGCACCATTCGGGACGAAGTGTTCGAGTACGGCGCCTTCGTGCAAAGCCGTATGCACGCCGCCGGGGTGGTCTGCTCGGATTGCCACAACGCCCACAGCGGCGCCCTGCGCGCCCCCGGCAACGCGGTCTGCACACAGTGCCACAACGGCACCGGCGAGCCGGTGCGCCCGGCGATTCGTGGCGATGGCCTGCGCGCCGGCGACTACGACAGCCCGGCGCACCATCACCACGCCGCCGGCTCGCCGGGGGCGCAATGCCAGGCCTGCCACATGCCCGGCAAGGTCTATATGGGCAATGACCTTCGCCATGATCACGGCTTCACCTCGCCGGACCCGGCCCAGGCGCGGGCGCTGGGCCACGACGATGCCTGCCTGCAATGCCACGCCGGCGAGCCCGAGCCGCCGCTGATCGACGCCTTCCGCCGCTGGTACCCGGAACATCAACCGCGAGACGGCGGCTACGCGCGGGCGCTGTTCAAGGCCCGTGGCGGCGAAGCGGGCGCCGCCCGCGCCCTGTTCGAACAACTGGCGCGGCGGGATCTGCCGGCGGTGCGGCGTGCCGCCTTGCTGTCTGAATTGCCGGCCTATCCCTCCGCGCGGGCCCGGCAGGCGGTGCTTGACGGCCTGGCCGACGACGCCGCGGCGGTGCGCGAAGCGGCGGTGCCGCTGGTGCCGGCCCTGTTGCCCCCCGGCGAGGTGGTGGCGGCCTTGCAGCCGCTGCTGACCGACCCGGTGCGCGCGGTCCGGCTGGCGGCGGCCTGGCAATGGCTGCAGGCCAGCGGCGGCTCGCGGCACGCGCCGCCGCCGGCCTGGCAAGAGGAATACGAAGCGGTGCAGCAAGGCCTGCTGGAGCGCGCCGACGCCCACTTCAATCTCGCCAACCTGTACCTGCTCACCGGTCGCCAGGACCGGGTCGAAGCGGCGCTGCGCGAGGCGCTGCGCCGTGACCCGGCGTTCTTCCCGGCCACCGTGCTGCTGGCGCAATGGCTTGAGCAATACAAGGGCGAGGCCGACCGGGCGCGCGCCCTGCTGCGCGAGCAGATCGCCCGCTATCCGGACGAGGCCAGCCTGCGTCATGCGCTGGGTCTGTCGCGGGTGCGCCACCGCGAGCACGGCGCGGCGTTGGCAGCGTTCCAGGCGGCCCACCGTCTGGCGCCGGACAACGGCGATTACGCCTATGTGCTGGCCATCGCCCTGCACGACGGCGGTCAGCCGAGGCGGGCCCGGCAGGTGCTGCGCCAGCAGTTGCGCGCTCACCCGGCCGACCGGTCGCTGCGCCTGGCCCTGTTGAACCTGCTGGGCGACCGGCCCGATGAGAGGCGCGTCTTGCTGGCCGAACTCAGAGAACAGAATCCCTGGGATCCGGTATTGAGCCGCCAGAGCGGCACCGGAGCCCACCATGACAAAAACGGAGAACAAGGAGGGGGTTATGAATAGGTTAAGTCACCTGTTGATACTGGGCGGTATCGCCTTGACGATGCCAGGCTGCTGGCTGGATTCCGACTCGGACACGGCGGCCGGCGATGACACGCCACAGCGGCCGAACATCCTGTTCGTGATCATGGACGACGTGGGCATCGATCAGATGCCATCGATGGGTTATGGCGGCGTCCATCCGCCGAGCATGCCCAGGATCGACGCCATCGCCGCCGAAGGGGTGCGCTTCCGCAACACCTGGTCGATGCCGGAATGCTCGCCGGGCCGCGCCGCCCTGCTGGCCGGCAGCTATCCGACGCGCACCCACATCAATCAGGCGATCGGCCCCAACGATCTGGCCAACTCGCAACTCAGCCCCTACGCCACCACCATCCCGAAACTGCTGAAACAGGCCGGCTACCAAAGCGCCATGTTCGGGAAATTCCATCTGGCCGGACCGGAACACAACGTGGCCGGCAACGGCACGCCCGGGGAACTGGGCTGGGATTATTTCCATGGCTGGACCGGCGGGCTGCCCGGTTCCATCGACACCACCGCCGGTGGCGTGGCCCCGGAGGGCACCTATTCCTGCGGCTTCGTGCCCAGCCGTATCGAGGACCCGCTGCACGGCGCCGCCTTCGGTGCCTGTTACGTCCAGAGCAGCGAGGGCACCTCCTGTTCGCACTTGACCAGTGTGGAGCACGGCGACTCCGCCGGTCTGCAATGCCTGACCCGCGGCGGCATCCTGGTGCCGGCCCAGGAGTGTCAGGCGAGCGCGCCGGCGGCGCTGGATTTCGAGCGTGAGAACGCCCACTACGTGTCCCCCCTGGTGATCAACAGCGAGGCGGGGGTGGAAGAGGCGGCGCTCACCGACCCCCGTGGCCGGGGTTATCGCTCCACCCTCGAGGTGGATGCCGCCCGTGACTGGATCAACACCCGCGAGGCGGGCACCCCCTGGATGGCGACGGTGAGTTTCAGCGCCGCGCACACCCCCTTGCAGGTGCCACCGGGGAACCTGTTGCCCTCGGACGCCACCGCCGCCCTGCGCACCGACTGCGGCATGGGTATGGATAATCTGGCCAATCAACGGCTGCTCACCGACGCTCTGATCGAAGCGATGGACGTGGAACTGGGCCGGCTGCTGGTGGAAACCGGCATCGCCGAACGCGGCGAGGACGGCACCCTGGTGTATCGGCCGGACAGCGACACGGTGGTGGTGATCGTCGGCGACAACGGTTCCCTGGGCACCACGGTGAAACCGCCCTTCGACGTCACCCGGGCCAAGGGCACCGCCTATCAGACCGGCGTCTGGGTGCCGTTGATCATCGCCGGCCCGATGGTGGCGATGCCGGACCGCGACGTCGGCAGCATGGTCAATGCCGCCGACGTGTTCCATCTGTTCGGTGAGATCGCCGGGCTGGATGTGGCCGGGCTGATTCCCAACGGGCACGACGGGGTGTCGATGCTGCCTTACCTGCTGGATCCGGCCCAGCCCGGTCTGCGCCAATACAACTTCACCGAAGGGGGCTTGAACCTGCAGGCTGGCGGCGGCCGGAACGGCCCCTGCGTGATCGCCAGCACCTGCTCGCACACGCCGGTCAACAAGGCGGTGTGCGAGGACAACGGCGGCGTCTGGTGGGGCGTCGGCGCCGATGCGGCGGAGGTGGTGCGGGGCGATCTGACGCAATGCTGGCAGGTCAATCAGGCGATCTACCAGGACGACCCGGCGCACTACGACAGCAACCGGCGGGATATGGGCTGGACCGTCTACCAGGCGGTGCGTGACGAAGAGTACAAACTGGTGCGCAACCATGCGCTGGATTACGACATCGACAGCGATGGCCCCATCGACGTGTTTTCCGAGGAGTTCTACCGCGTCGACCAGCAGGCGCCGACGCCCAGTCTGGACAGCGAGGGCAATGATCTGCTGGCTGGCGGCGATCCGGCATCGCTCGGTAGCGAAGAGCGTGCCCGCTACACCGCCCTGAGTGAGCAACTCGACGCGATCCTGGCGTCACGCAGCGAGTGCCCCGGTGACGGCAACCAGGACGGCCGGGTCGACGAAACCGACCTGGCCAATCTCGATGCCCTGGTGGACGGCGGCTGGAGCGGTTCCAGCGTTTACGATTTCAACCTGGATGGGGTCACCGACGCCGTCGACCGGGCTATTATCTCCGACCATTTCGGGCCGTGCCCTTGAGCCTGCCCGAAGGCATTCCGATGCTGAACGCCGTTGCGACTCCCCTTCGGCTGACCGGCAAGTACGGAAGGCCGGCAAGGGGAGGAGAGCGGTTGGATTGTCATTGGGGCCGGAATGCATTCAGCGTCCGGCATCCAGCCGCTCCAGCTCCGATTGGTGATCAAGTAATTCCTGCCGTGCCTCGCTGAGCTTTTTCCTTCGCTTTTTGATATCGTCCTTGTCCTCTTCCCGGATGGCGGCGTCCAGGTCGGCCTGACGTTCGGCTACTTCCCGTTGCTTTTCGCTGACTTCGGCCCGGGCATCGTCGATCAGGCCCTGATCGGTGCACTCGTTGCGCAAA
>JAJUHY010000022.1 GCA_029265735.1 Marinobacter segnicrescens
ATGGACTGGCTGTTCCCGCTGTCATTACTGACGATGATAATGGGGATGATCGGCATGCTCGGCTCTGGCGGACTGCGTACATTGATCGCCTGGCAGGTGGTAGTGTCCATCGGAACCATACTGGCCGCCTACTCCCTGGCCAGCGAGGAAGGGCTCTCCTCTGCCTTGTTCTATATGGTCCATACCACGTGGATTGCCGCTGGCCTGTTCCTCGTCGTCGACCTGATTGCCAGCCAGAGGGGCTCAGCCGGAGATCGCATCGTCACGGCGCCCCGCATGCGTAACCGTACGTTCATCAGTGTGATGTTCATGCTCGGCGCCGTGGCAGCTGCAGGCCTGCCACCGCTCAGTGGTTTTTTCGCGAAACTGCTGATCATGACGGCTGCTACACCGGGGGCCCAGATGGCGGCGCTCTGGACGGTTATCCTCCTGTCCGGGTTTCTGTCCATCATCGCCTACAGCCGGGCCGGCGGTATCGTATTCTGGCGTAATAGCGATGGTCATATTGAGAAGCCCGAACGGCTGACTTTCCCCCATACCATGGGCGCCGGTGCGCTGATCGCCATGAGCATCCTGATCGTGTTCAGTGCCGGCCCGCTCAGCGACTATACCGATGCCACCGCGGCACAACTGCGGGACGTATCCGCTTATACCGAAGTTCTGAATACACCCATGGTCGGGGAGGAGCGGCAATGACAGCTGAACGTTTTGGCCTGCCACAACCCTGGCTGACCTTTGCGCTGTTCGTAGTCTGGCAATTTCTATCCGACGGCGTCACCGGGGCCAGCGTCGTCATGGGGCTGATCCTGGCCATAGGGATCCCCCTGATCACCCACCGATTCTGGCCGGAGAATCCCCGTATTTGCCGGCCATGGGCTCTGATACCGCTACTACTGGTGGTGCTGTATGACATCGTCGTGGCCAGCGTGTCGGTAACGATCCTGATCCTCAGCCCGCGGCAGCCCCGCTCCGCCTTTGTGGCCTACCCGCTGACCCTGAAGGATCCGCTCGCCATTACACTGCTCGCCAGCACCGTGTCCCTGACACCCGGAACAGTCAGTGCCGACGTCAACGACGAGGGCACACTGCTGCTGATCCACGCGCTTGATGTGGATGACGATGCAGAACTGATTCGCTCCATTGAACAGCGGTACGAGAAGCCTTTGCTGGAGATCTTCCAATGATCACGACAGCCCTGTATATAACTCTGGCGATGATCTGCCTGGCCGCCGTGCTGAACGTGTTCCGGCTTGCCCGTGGCCCCGATGCCACGGATCGCATACTGGCCCTGGACACGCTCTACATCAACGGCATTGCCCTGGTCATCCTCTTCGATCTTTTGCTGGGCACGCGCCTTTACCTGGAAGTGGCTTTGCTGATGGCAGTGATGGGCTTTGTCAGCACCGTCGCTACGGCGAAGTACCTCAAACGCGGCAGCGTTATTGAATAAGGAGCCATGACCGTGGAACAACTGCCTTTTATCGCTGAATTGATCATCAGCATTCTGCTGGTCGCCGGCGGCTTCTTCAGTCTTGTAGGAGCATTCGGCCTGGTCCGGCTGCCTGACTTCTACGCCCGCCTGCACGGCCCCACCAAAGCCACGACCCTTGGGGTAGGCAGTGTGGTCGTCGCCTCCATGGCCTATTTCACGCTCCATACCG
The DNA here is from genome assembly GCA_029265735.1 of Marinobacter segnicrescens. Classification (GTDB taxonomy): domain Bacteria; phylum Pseudomonadota; class Gammaproteobacteria; order Pseudomonadales; family Oleiphilaceae; genus Marinobacter; species Marinobacter segnicrescens_A. The sequence continues at coordinate 1,662 of JAJUHY010000022.1, forward strand.
GAGAGCTGGCCATTACTGAGCTGCTGGTGACGGTATTTCTATTCATGACCGCACCGGTCAGTGCCAACTTTCTCGCCAAAGCCGCAATGCACCGCAAGGTTTCCTGTATGGAAGGCACTCGCGGTGAGCCCTGGGATCAGTAAATAACACAGCCAACGGGACGACTTTCCGGCCCTGCACGAACAGAAACCGTGCAGATATTTGATCTGGATGGTTTCCGTTCGGCTCTCGGTTGTGGCAGATTATTGCGCTGAATTTATATAACAACACCAAACCAGAGGTTGTAACGATGGTAAACACAAAAATAATCCCTTCCGCTCCAAACGCTTACGAGTACCCGCTGCTGATCAAAAACCTGCTGGTATCCGGCCCGCGTTATAACCCAGAGCAGGAGATTGTCTACGCCCGTCACAGCAAGTACACCTACACCGATCTGGTGGACCGTGTACACCGGCTGGCCAATGCGCTGACCGATGCCGGCGTCGGCCCGGGCGATGTGGTGGCCGTGCTGGACTGGGACACGCCCCGCTATCTGGAATGCTTCTTCGCCGTTCCCATGATCGGAGCAGTACTGCACACGGTAAACGTGCGGCTGTCACCGGATCAGATCGTCTACACCATGAACCACGCCGAAGACCATACGGTTCTGGTACACGATGATTTTGTGCCGCTGCTGGAGCAGGTCAAAGACCAGCTCACCACGGTGAAGAACTATATCCAGCTGACAGACGAAGCTGAGGCCCCGGCCACGAAGCTACCGACCATGGGCGAGTACGAAGCCCTGCTGGCGAAAGCCGGAAACCAGTTCGACTTCCCGGACTTCGATGAGAACAGTGTCGCCACCATGTTCTATACCACTGGCACCACCGGGAACCCCAAGGGCGTGTTCTTCAGCCATCGCCAGCTGGTGCTGCATACCATGGCCCAGGTGGGCAGCCTCGCCGCCCATGACGAAATGCCGTTCATGCGCTCGAACACGGTCTACATGCCCATCACGCCCATGTTCCACGTTCATGCCTGGGGCGTCCCCTACGCGGCGACCATGCTGGGCATCAAGCAGGTCTACCCCGGCCGTTATGAGCCCGAACTGCTGGTGGACCTGATCAAGGAACACAAGGTTACCTTTTCCCACTGCGTACCAACGATAATGCAGATGATGCTGGCGACCGAATCCATCAAGACCGCCGACCTGAGCGAGTGGCATGTGCTGATCGGTGGCAGTGCCATGACCGAAGGTCTGTGCCGTGCGGGCGCCAAGCTGGGTATTCGCATGTACGCCGGCTATGGCATGTCTGAGACCTGCCCGCTGCTGGCTTCTACCCGCCTGACACCGGCAGATCTGGAAGTACCCCTGGAAGATCAGGCGCCCCGGCGCATCCGTACCGGTGTAGCGGTACCGATGGTGCACATTGAAATCGTCGACCCCCAGGGCAACCCCCTGCCCCATGACGGAGAAACCAAGGGCGAACTGGTATGCCGCGCGCCCTGGCTGACCCAGAGCTATTTCAAGGAGCCGGGAAAAGGGGAAGAACTGTGGGAAGGCGGCTGGCTGCACACTGGTGACGTGGCCAGTATCGATCCGGACTCAACCATCCAGATCCGCGACCGCATCAAGGACGTGATCAAGACCGGTGGCGAATGGCTGTCCTCCCTGGACCTGGAAAACATGATCAGCCAGCACCCGGCGGTTAACGCCGCCGCTGTGGTAGGTGTGCCGGATGAGAAATGGGGCGAGCGCCCCCACGCCCTGGTCCAGCTGATTCCGGGTAAAGAGGCCAGCCTCGAAGACCTGCAGAATCATCTGAAGCAGTTTGTGGATGCCGGCCAGATCAACAAATGGGCCATTCCGGAACAGATCGACTTTGTCGACGATATTCCGAAAACCAGTGTGGGCAAGATCAACAAGAAGCTGATCCGGGACCAGCTGGACTCTTGATCAGACCGCAATCAAACCATGATTAAAGAGTAACAGGACGCCCCGCATGCCGGGGCGTTTCTGTTTCAGGCAAGAATCTCCCGTCCGTGAGGACCGTCCAGACTCAGTTCCGGCCCCACCGGCACGATCTGGGTAGGGTTGATGGTGCGCTGACTGACGTAGTAGTGGCGCTTGATCTGATCGAAATTCACCGTTTCGGCCACACCCGGCACCTGATACAGATCCCGGAGATAATCCGAAAGTACCGGGAAGTCAGCAATACGCTGACGATTACATTTGAAGTGGCTGAAATAGACCGCATCAAACCTCACCAGGGTGGTAAACAGCCTCCAGTCCGCCTCGGTCAGTTGCGAGCCTACCAGATAGCGCTGTGCTGCCAGACGCCCTTCCAACCAATCCAGTGATTCGAACAGTTCCTCGTAGGCCTGCTCGTACTTGTCCTGGGCAGTGGCAAAGCCGGCTTTGTACACGCCGTTATTGACGGTGTCATAAACCCGCTCATTGACAGCATCGATCTCTTCCTGCAGCCCGTCGGGATAAAAGTCCAGATCTCCTCGTACACCGTCAAGATCATTAAAGGCCGTGTTGAACATACGGATGATATCCGCCGATTCATTGCTGACGATGGTTTCCCGTTCCCGGTCCCACAACGCTGGCACAGTCACCCGACCGCTATAGTCCGGCGCGGCTTTTGTATAGACCTGATGCAGGAAGCGGAAATTGTTGACGTGATCGCGATGGTCGTCACTATCCGGCCGGAATTCCCAGCCGTTTTCCACCATATCCGGGTGCACTACCGATACCGAAATGTACTTCTCCAGCCCCTTCAGCTTCCGAAAAATCAGTGTCCGGTGGGCCCATGGACAGGCCAGTGAAACGTAAAGGTGATAGCGTCCGGATTCTGCCTTGAAGCCACCCTCTCCCGCGGGACCGGCGCTGCCGTCCGCAGTGATCCAATTGCGGAAGCGGGCCGCTTCCCGTTCAAACTTGCCGCCGCTTTTGTCAGTGTCGTACCACTTGTCCTGCCATTTACCGTCGACCAGTAATCCCATGATTCCTCCCGTTGGGGCTTTCGCCCTGGACTCTTTGAAACCCATGACTCTTAATAGGAGACAGCTTAGTCCGCAGCCTGGCAGGGTCCAAGCGGGCATTTCTGGCCAACACATTCAGATAATTCGATCATGCATACCGCTATCACAATTGACGCTCTTAAAGTCCTCGACGCCATTGACCGCAAGGGCAGTTTCGCGGCCGCGGCTAATGCACTGTTCCGGGTACCCTCCGCCATCAGCTATACCGTACAGAAACTGGAGGAAGACCTGGGCGTTGATATCTTCGACCGGAGCGGGCACCGGGCGATCCTGACGCCGGCGGGTAAGTATCTGCTGAACGAAGGCCGGGCACTGCTGGAAGCAACCGAGGCGCTGGCGCACACCACCCGCCAGGTGGCCCAGGGCTGGGAAACCCGGCTGCGGATCGGATTCAACTCATTACTGCCGGCAGAGGCTCTGTTCCCTGCCGTACAGGAGTTTTACCAGCTCGGACTACCGGTGGAAGTGCAGTTGGTGGAAGAAGTCTTCGCCGGTACCTGGGACGCGCTTCAGGCCCGGAGAATTGATCTGGCCGTCGGGGCCGACCAGATGAGTCGCCCGGCCGGGGCATTTACCATGCGCAGTCTGGGCCGGGTTCCCTTTGTGTTTGCGGTTGCGCCCCATCATCCCCTGGCCAGTGAAGCCCAGCCATTGAGCGAGGACGCCATTACCCGGTATCCCGCTGCGGTGGCGGCGGACAGCTCCCGCAATTTGCCTGCCGGAACTGCAGGTATTTTCCAGCGGCAGCGAACAATTACGGTTTCAAATATCGATCAGAAGATTGCCGCACAAGTTGCGGGTCTGGGCGTAGGCTGGCTTCCTCTGCCGCGAATCCGGCAGCAACTGGAGGATGGCGCCCTGGTGGTTCGGGATGTGGCACAGCCCCGGGATACGCTGACGGTGCATATCGTCCGCCGCAGTGGCGAACAGGGCAAGGCACTGGAGTGGTTCTGGGAAAGGCTCAGCCAGCCTGAACTCTATCAGGACTGGCTGGAAAGCGAACAACTGACGGATTAGTCAAAGGCCCAACGCAGGAACTCGCGCTTTTCATCACCACTGGCCCGTTCCCACAACATCTTGAGGGCTTCCAGGGTTTCAATCCGCGAGTCGGCTCCACCTGGTGCACCTTGATAACCAGGAGCCGGCTGCAATTCTGTAGCCGGGTAAACGGCAGTCTGCCCGGCTACGCCCTGGGGCACCATGCCAGCAGTTTGCGGCTGCTGCTGGGGATAGCCGGTGAACGGCTGTGACCGGGCAACGGTGCCGCTGTCGGATACCACCGGTACGCTGAAGTTCGCTGCCAGGCGCTCGGCCTCCCGACGGTTACTGACCTTGGGAATATCGAAGCGATACTCTTCACCTGCGCGGGCATCAATAACTACCTGCTGGGGCTCAGTTTCCACCACATGGACCGCAGACTCGCCGGAGCGGATCTGGCCGGTTTTGGCCCAGATGGTCTTATGGGTGAATACCACGATATTCTGGCCCGGCTGCAGCTCATAATCGAGGGCGAGGTCATCCAGCAGGAAATTTCCCACCTTGCGGCCATTTACTTCCTGGACCTTGACCGACGACGGAGCCTTCAACACCGCAACGCCACCCGGCGCTGCACTGCCATCCCAGGTTTTAATCCGGGCACCGGTGCTGCTGCACCCGGCAATGACAGCCACCGCCAGCAACACCACAAGATGCCTGAATCCGACGGGGGAAACCTTTTTTAGCCTTGCATACATTCGGTCATTCTCCATGAGTAACGTTCAGACATGGACCGCCGGTGGCCTTTCCGATGCCTGTTCTGTCAATGCAGGCATTCTGAACACTGCTCCGGTCTTGCGCAAGTCTGTGATTCGAAACGAGGGCGAGGTTGAATTGTAAAAAATTGTTGAATTTAACCGCAATTGGTTTAGCTTTAACATACATGCCCGGAAAAATGATTTTCAGGAACTGTCGACGACCTCCGTCACAGAACCAATATTTTCCGAGGCTAAATCGACCTATTCAGATACGCGGTAGGAGGCAACAATGATTGATACCAATACCCGCTCTGGTGAGGCCGGTCCAACACCTTTTCGCAGCAGCCGTTATTTCTGTGTTGGCGGCAAGTGGTATTTTACAACCCGGGAGGGTTTTGACAGTGGCCCCTTTGCCACTCGCGAGCGGGCCGAAGTCGGGCTGAAACGTTTTCTTCACGTGCTCAGCATGTTACCGCCTGAACCCCGCCACGAGATGCGGATGCACTGATCAACGACTTCGTCATTACCCGCGCGTTCGGAAATGGTCATAACCGGTACCCGGTGCTAAAGACTCCCGGGTGCCGTCTGACCGTTCCAACTGCAGCCCCTTGCCTTCACAAATGTGTCCGATCCTGTAGAGCTGCCGGGTAAGCGTTTCCGGCAGCTCATTCCACTGCTGTGCCGGCACAGTCACACAAAGCTGGTAGTCATCGCCTCCATACAAGGCCTGCGCAAGAGACGACTCGACGGTGCCGTACTGTCTGGGGATGCTGTCAGTTTGCACGACACCCGCAACCCCGGAGGCGTTGAGGATATGACCGAGGTCCGCAGCCAGGCCGTCTGAAATGTCGATGCCCGCCGAGGCAATACCGCGGAGTTTCTGCCCCAGGACAAGCTGAGGAACCGGCCGGTGATAACATTCCAGGAAAGGCCTGTTTGTGTCATCACCCGGCGAATCCAGCCACTTCAGCGCCGCTGCAGCGCCGCCCAGAGGACCGGTCACGGCAATCAGATCTCCTGGCTGTGCGCCATTCCGTCGCAGCGCCTGTCCCGTCGGCACAGTGCCGTGAACCTGAACCGTGATCGTCAGGGGCCCCCGTGTTGTGTCTCCCCCGGCCAGACCAATTCCGAATGCGAGAGATGCTTCCTGCAGGCCACTGACCAGACCAGACACCCAGGCCTCTTGGATTTCAGGAAGGGTCAGTGCCAGGGTGTAACAGACGGGCTCGGCGCCCATGGCGGCCAGGTCACTGACGGCCACCGCCAGCGCCCGCCAGCCCAGCAGGGCGGCATCATACTGAAAAGGAAAGTGGACACCCTCAACGAGAGTGTCCACCGAAAACACCAGATCCTGTCCCGCCGGTACCCGCTGGATCGCACAGTCGTCACCCGGGCCCAGCAGGGTGCCCGGGGTCCGGGTCGCATCCGCCAGCGGCTGAAACAGGCGGCCGATAAGCTCGAACTCGCCCATGGCCGGCCGTCAGTCCCGCCGGGCCCGGGTTTCTGCCAGACGCAGACGCTGGCTGAGCTTGTCCAGCAGGCTGTTCACAAACTTGTGGCCCTCGGTACCGCCGAAGCGCTTGGCAAGCTCGATGCCTTCGTTGATCACAACCCGGTAGGGCACATCAATGCGGTTCTTGAGCTCGTAGGTACCCATCCGGACGATTGCCAGCTCAATGGGATCCACTTCGGACAGGGCCCGGTCCAGCAAGGGCTCGATCAACTTGTCCAGGTCGCCCTGCTCCCGGTGAACGCCCCGGAGCAGATCCCGGAAGAACGCCGAGTCCACTTTGCTCATGTCGTTATCGACCATGAACTCCGCTTCAATGGCGTTGATCGGGCTCTTGCTGAAATGGCGATGATACAGCGCCTGCAGGGCAAGCGCCCTGGCACGACGCCGGTCCCCCGCTTTGGGTCGGCCCGAAGGTGCGGGGCCGGAATCGCTGGCAGTTTCCTGTTCGCTCATCATTCACCCAGCTTGTTGAACAGGCTGACCATCTCAAGGGCGGTGATGGCGGCTTCCGCTCCCTTGTTGCCGGCCTTGGTGCCGGAGCGCTCAATGGCCTGCTCGATGGAATCCACGGTCAGCACACCGAAGGTCACCGGAATATCGGTCTCCAGAGCGACAGCACCCAGGCCACTGGACGCCTCACCGGCCACATATTCAAAATGAGGAGTGCCGCCACGGATAACCGCGCCCAGGGCGATAATCGCGCTGTAATCACCGGTCTCAGCCACACGCTTCACTGCCAGCGGCATTTCATAGGCGCCGGGCACCTTGACGATGGTGATGTCATCGTCGGCAATGCCGTGACGGCGCAGGGTATCAATGGCCCCCTCGACCAGGCTATCAACCACAAAGCCGTTAAAGCGGCCCACCACCAGCGCGTAACGCCCGCTGCACTGACGGAAATCTCCTTCAATGATCCTGATATCTGACATTCCTGATCCTGTACTGGGGCCCGTGCCCCCGATTGGTTAACTGAACCGGCGCACTCACTCGCCGGTGTAAGGTACGTATTCCACCACTTCCAGATCAAAACCGGAAATGGCTGAGAACTTGATCGGCGCACTGAGCAGCCGCATCTTTCCGACGCCACAATCCTGGAGAATCTGAGAGCCGGTGCCCACAGTGAAATAGACGCCGGAACTGCCGCCCTTGCCAGCCCGCACCGGTCCCTCTCCGAAGAAATGGTGAATCCGGTCTTCCAGGTTATAGCTGTCCTCGGCGCTGTTAAGGAGTACCACGACCCCTTTGCCCTCTTCCGCTACTTTGGCAAGAGCATGGTACAGCGGCCAGCTGCGGGAGCCCTCCCGACGGGCGCCCAACAGGTCACGCAGCGTATCGGTGACATGGACCCTCACCAGCGTCGGTTCATCCGGCGTCACCTCGCCCTTGACCAGGGCCAGATGGGTTCCGCCCTGAATCGTGTCGCGATAAGTGCGCAGGCTGAACACGCCGTGTTCTGTTTCCAGGTCGTACTCGCTGATGCACTCAATGGTGCGCTCGTTTGTGGTGCGGTAATGGATCAGGTCAGCAATAGTGCCAATTTTCAGGCCATGCTGCTCGGCGAACTTTTCCAGATCCGGACGGCGGGCCATGGAGCCGTCATCGTTCATGATCTCGCAGATCACACCCGCGGGCTCACAACCTGCCAGTGCTGCCAGGTCGCAGGACGCTTCCGTATGCCCGGCGCGACTGAGCACACCGCCCGGATCTGCCATCAGCGGGAAGATATGTCCCGGCTGTACCAGATCCGACGCCTTGGCATCTTTCGCCACCGCCGCCAGCACGGTGCGGGCCCGGTCAGCTGCGGAGATACCGGTAGTCACTCCCTCGGCGGCTTCAATGGACAGCGTGAACTTGGTGCCAAAACCGGAATGGTTGCTCTGTACCATCAACGGCAGGCCCAGCTGTTCACACCGCTGCCGGGTCATGGGCATGCAGATGAGGCCACGACCGAAGCGGGCCATGAAGTTAATGGCTTCCGGGGTGCAATGTTCGGCGGCCATCACCAGGTCGCCTTCATTTTCCCGGTCTTCGTCATCCATCAGTATGACCATCTTGCCCTGACGGATGTCTTCGACAATCTCTTCAACGCTGTTCAATGCCATAGTCTTCCACAACCTCCCGGCGAGACGGACACTTCGCCGTGATAACAATAATTAGGACCTGCCGAAAGCGTCAGTCGACGGCAGAAGGATTCGGCGCGGACACCCGGGGCGTCAGTATCAGCCGGGTATCCTGGCCGAACTGGCGACGGTCGGTGACCTGCCATTCGATTTTTTCACGCATGCTGTCAAAAGGCAGTCTGGCCGTTGGCCGTCCTTCGCTACCCAGAAATACCGGCGCCTGGTAGAGCCATAACTCATCCACCAGGTTTTCCATAATAAAAGCACCCGCCAGTGTCGGCCCTGCCTCTACCAGCAGTTCGTTGATCCCAAGCTCCCCGAGCCTGTTCAGCAACTGCTCCAGATTAACCCCGCGATCCTGCCAGCCAACGCCGTAAAGGGTGACCCCCAGGGCCGACAGGTCCTGTGCAGCACTGGTCGCGATGGTCTCTTCTGCACAGAACAGGTGCACCGCCCCGCCCTGCAGAATCTTTGCAGAAGCCGGTGTACGGGCGTCACGGTCAGCGATCAGCCGCAGGGGCTGACGCGAAGGCTCGGTTGCCTGACCAATGTCTCCCAGTTCATTACGACGGACAGTCAGTGACGGGTCATCCATCAGCACCGTATTGACGCCGGTGAGAATGGCATCGCTCATGGCTCGCAACCGCTGTACATCGCTGCGGGATTCAGGGCCGGTGATCCACTTGCTCTCGCCGGACGCCATGGCGGTACGGCCGTCCAGACTCGCCCCGATCTTGACGCGCACCCAGGGTCTTCCGGTATGCATGCGCTTGAGAAAACCCGGATTCAGCCTTGCGGCCTCTTCCCGCAACACGCCCTCCTCCACCTGAATGCCGGCGTCCCGCAACTGCTGCAGGCCCCGCCCTGATACCGACGGGTTCGGGTCTTCGCTGGCTACCACCACCCGTACCACGCCCGCGTCAATCAATGCGCGGGAGCACGGCGGCGTACGGCCGAAGTGACTGCAGGGTTCCAGGGTGACATAGGCGGTAGCGCCTCGGGCATCCGGCCCTGCCTGGCTGAGGGCACGGACTTCCGCATGGGCTTCGCCGGCCCGCTCGTGCCAGCCTTCACCCACAATGACATCACCCCGGGCAATGACACAGCCAACCCGCGGGTTGGGATGCGTCGAAAAACGTCCGCGCCAGGCCAGCTGAATGGCTCTGGCCATCAGGGCAGTGTCCCGGACCGTCGTCATGACGAACCTTTCGAGCTGTCCCCGCCGGCGAGCACTCTGGCCACATCCGCGGGGTCGGCGCCATCTGACAGCCGCTCGATTTCCTCCTTGAACTCATTCACATCCTGAAAACTGCGATATACCGATGCAAAGCGAACGTAGGCCACCTTGTCCAACTGGCGAAGCTCGGTCATCACTTCTTCACCCAGGGCCATGGATTTAACTTCCCGCTCGCCTGTCGCCCGCAGGCGGTGTTTGATGCGGTTCAGGGCGGCGTCGATCTGTTCGATACTGACTGGCCGCTTCTCCAGAGCCTTCATCAGACCCGCCCGGAGTTTTTCTTCATTAAAAGGCTGGCGCGTACCGTCCTGCTTGACCACGCGGGGCATCACCAGCTCAGCGGTTTCAAAGGTGGTGAACCGATCCCGGCATGACAGACACTCTCTGCGGCGACGCACCTGATCGCCCTCGGCCACCAGCCGCGAGTCGATAACCTTGGTATCGGCTTCACCACAGAAAGGACAATGCATAAACGGACACTCCGAAAGAACAGGGCCGCCGGATCATCCGGCGGCCGGGGCGGACCGGGTCAGTCAGTCCGCGTAGACCGGGAACCGAGCGCAGATAGCCTCTACCTGGCCGCGAACACGATCTATGGTCGCTTCGTCTTCCAGGTTATCGAGGATATCGCAAATCCAGCCAGCCAGTTCACGGCATTCGTTTTCACCAAAACCACGGGTGGTCACCGCCGGCGTACCGATCCGCAGACCGGACGTCACAAACGGAGAGCGCGGGTCGTTGGGGACAGCGTTCTTGTTGACGGTGATGTGAGCGCGACCCAGGGCAGCGTCGGCGTCTTTACCGGTGATGTTCTGCTTGATCAGGCTGACCAGGAACAGGTGGTTCACAGTGCCGCCAGAAACCACGTCATAACCCCGGTCGATAAACACCTGGGCCATGGCGCTGGCATTCTTGACCACCTGCTGCTGATAAGTCTTGAACTCATCGCTCATGGCCTCCTTGAAGCACACGGCCTTCGCGGCGATCACGTGCATCAGCGGTCCGCCCTGACCACCCGGGAATACGGCGGAGTTCAGCTTCTTCTGCAGGTCTTCGTCATCGCAG
>JAJUHY010000091.1 GCA_029265735.1 Marinobacter segnicrescens
ACAAACTGGCCGGCTATCCTCCCGACCTTCTCATAAATATTCCGAAAAACGCCTGCCGCACCTACGACTATCACAAGGCGCCGGAAATGATTCAACTGGGGCGCGAGCGTATGCACATGGCGCTGGAACGCTTCGAGAAGAACCGCTGCAGTTCCGGACCTTTATCACTGTAGTGCAGTGATCCGGAGCTGGCGACCACCGGGGTGCCGGCCACCGGGAATCCGCGTATAATCCGCCGGATCAACCCAAGACCCGCCGCAAACGGCTATCAGACAAGGACCTGGCAGTGACCCGCCCGACTGACGATTTGATCACCGTACGTGATTACCTGCGCTACGCCGCTTCCCGTTTCAGTGCCGCGGAGCTCTATTTCGGTCACGGTACCGATAACGTCTGGGACGAAGCCGTGCTGCTGGTGATGCGCAGCTTGCATCTGCCGCTGGAAAACAACACGCTGTTTCTCGACGCCCGCCTGACCCGGGACGAGCGGGAGCTGATCGCCGAGCGCATCGAGCGACGCATCAACGAGCGTCGCCCGGTGGCCTACCTGTTGGGGGAAGCCTGGTTTATGGGGCTGCCGTTCCAGGTGGATGAGCGGGTGCTGATTCCGCGCTCGCCCATTGCCGAATTGCTTGAGGCGGGGCTGCAGCCCTGGCTGGCGGATCATCCCGTGGAGCGCATTCTTGATCTTTGCACCGGCAGCGGCTGTATTGGTATTGCCGCCGCGACGGTATTTCCGGATGCTGAAGTGGATCTTGCAGATATCTCTGAGGATGCCCTGGCAGTGGCCCGGTCCAATATCGAGCTCCATGAGTTGGAGAATAGGGTCCGGACGGTTCACTCAGACGTGCTGGACCAGGTGGATGGAGTGTATGACGTCATTCTCAGTAATCCACCGTACGTGGATGCGGAGGACATGGCAGACATCCCGCCGGAGTACCATCACGAACCCCGGTTGGGGCTGGAAGCCGGTCCTGATGGTCTGTCTATCGTCCACCGGATTCTCGCCAGGGCAGCGGACCATCTTGCGCCCGGCGGTTTACTGATTGTTGAGCTGGGCAATAGCTGGGTTGCGCTGGATGAGGCCTATCCGCAACTGCCGTTTCTCTGGCTGGACTTTGAAAACGGCGGCGACGGGGTCTTTCTGTTGACCCGGGAACAGCTGGTCAGCGGCCTCAAAAATATGAAAGGCAATCTGAACACTAATCTATAAGTTGCTGAATTATGTCTGGAAACTCTTTTGGTAAGCTGTTCACGGTCACCTCGTTTGGTGAAAGTCACGGGCCGGCCCTTGGTTGCATTATCGACGGTTGTCCCCCCGGTCTGGAACTGACCGAAGCGGATCTTCAGAAGGATCTGGACCGGCGCAAGCCCGGCACGTCCAGGCATACCACTCAGCGCCGTGAGCCCGATGAGGTACGCATCCTGTCTGGTGTTTTCGAGGGCCGCACCACCGGCACGCCCATTGGTTTGCTCATCGAGAACACTGATCAGCGTTCCAAAGACTACTCGAAAATCGCTCAGCAGTTCCGCCCGGCTCATGCCGACTACACTTATATGCATAAGTATGGAATTCGGGACTATCGGGGTGGTGGGCGTTCGTCAGCCCGGGAAACGGCCATGCGGGTCGCGGCGGGGGCGGTGGCCCGGAAGTTTCTTGAGCAGCGCCTGGGTATAAAAATCCGGGGATATCTTGCCCAGCTTGGACCGATCCGGGCGGAAACGCTGGATTGGGATCAGGTGCACCAGAACCCGTTCTTCTGTCCGGATTCCGCCAAGGTTCCGGAGCTGGAAGCCTATATGGATGCCCTGCGCAAGGAAGGTAATTCCATTGGCGCCCGTATTAACGTGGTGGCCGAAGGTGTGCCACCAGGGCTGGGCGAGCCAGTTTTCGACCGGCTCGATGCCGATCTCGCCCATGCGCTGATGAGCATCAACGCGGTCAAGGGTGTAGAGATCGGAGCCGGCTTCGACTCAGTCACCCAGAAAGGGACGGAGCACCGGGACGAACTGACGCCGGAAGGCTTCCTGAGCAATCACGCCGGGGGTGTACTGGGGGGCATCAGCTCCGGTCAGCCCATCGTTGCGTCGATTGCGCTGAAGCCAACGTCAAGCCTGCGGCTGCCGGGCAAGAGCATCGACGTGGATGGCAGTCCGGTAGAGGTCATCACGACGGGACGCCACGATCCCTGCGTAGGCATTCGCGCGACGCCCATCGCGGAAGCCATGATGGCCATCGTGCTGATGGACCATTACCTGCGTCACCGGGCTCAAAATGGTGACGTGGAGGTTACTACGCCCAACATCGGGCAGCTCTGATTGAAGGGGCCGTCACCGGCCCCGAAAGGTTTTCCCAGACAGCTTAATTCTTAAGGAAGACAGCTATTTACTGGCGACTATCAAACCTTTACTTCTGGTTCTTTGCCCTGCTGGGCTCTCTGCTTCCGTATTGGTCCCTGTACCTGGAAGGGCGGGGCTTCTCCTATCTTCAGATCGCCACCCTGATGGCGACCATCCAGCTCACTAAAATCGTCGCCCCAAGCATCTGGGGCTGGCTGGGGGATCGCACCGGCCTGCGGGTCCGCCTGGTTCGCTTTGGTGCCGTTATGGGCGCGCTCTGCTTCGCCGGTGTTTTCCTCGAGCCGGACTTCTACGGCCTGTTACTGGTCATGTTGCTGTTTACTTTCTTCTGGAACGCCATCCTGCCGCTGTATGAAGTGATTACCCTGCGGGTACTGGGCAGCCAGAAAGAGCGTTACGGGCGGATCAGGCTATGGGGCTCGGTAGGGTTTATCGGCGCGGTTGCTCTTGTCGGCGGGGTGCTCGAGCAGGTACCGGTTACCAGCTTGCCCTGGCTGCTGATACCGGTGTTTGCCGGAATCGTTCTTTCCGCCTTTCTGGTGCCGTCCGAGCGAGGCGAGAAAAAGACCCTGTCCGCCGCAAACCTGAAAGGTATTGTGGGCCATCCGTCGGTGCTGGCATTTTTTGCCATGAACTTTCTGCTGCAGGTTTCCCACGGTGCCTACTACACGTTTTTCAGCATCCACCTGGAGCAGTACGGTTATGGCAAGCTGAGCATCGGGCTGCTCTGGTCCCTGGGCGTTATTGCCGAGATCGGCCTGTTTCTGGGCATGCACTGGATCACCCGGTATTTTTTGGTTCGGCAAATTGTCATGGCAGCGTTGCTGTTGACCATGATCCGCTGGATTCTGATCGCCGAGGCAACAGAAATGCTCCCGGTGCTGGTTTTCGCCCAGTTGCTGCATGCGGCCTCCTACGGGGCCTTGCATGTGATCTCCGTGCAGTATGTGCAGGGCTTCTTCGGCCCCCATCATCACGGACAGGGGCAGGCGCTCTATGCCGGGCTTTCGTTCGGGGCAGGGGGCGCGGTGGGCGCGTGGCTTTCCGGCTTTCTGGTGGACGGTTTCAGCACCTCTGTGGCCTTCTGGGGTGGGGCAGCGGCCATGGTGTTCGCCACGGGCGTCACCTGGCGTTGGCTGCGCCCGCCGCCGGCCTGAGTTTGCGGGCAATCTCCAGCAGAGCCCGGGCCTGGGGGCTCAAGGTACGGCCCCGCAGACCAATAGCGCCCAGCAACCGGCTGACCTGATGGGGCACGGGTAACACCGTGAGGGAGGCGTCCACCATACTCACCGGTAATACGCTCCAGCCTAGACCGGCTCCCGTCATGACCTTGAGGGTTTCCATATAATTGGTCGGCATGGGCAGATTCAGCGGCAGGTCAGCCCCCAGAAACAACCGGCTCACCGAGCGATAGGTTGCGGTGCCGGCTTCTGGCAACAGGGCATCGTAAGCGGACAGCGCGTCGAGATCGGGGTTTTTCAGCGTCGCAAGCGAGTGGTGTGGCGCGGCCACAAACGCCATCCGGTCTTCCCAGCGCAGATGCACCTCAAATGACTGATCCATACTCTCACTGAGGGTGACAAAGGCCAGTTCAGCTGTTCGTCTGAGCATCTGGTCGTAGGCGCCTTCCGAGTCGATAAATTGAAGGCCCAGGGAGATTTCCGGATGAGCCTGGCTCAGTTGCTGCAGCCAGGCCGGCAAATGATGCAACCCGATGTGATGGCTGGCTATCAGCGGCAAATGCCCGGATACCTCCCCGGACTGGTCCTGTAACGCCTGCCGGGCATTATGGACTTCATCCAGAATGCGCCGGGCGTGGGGCAGCAGGCGTGCGCCAGCGTCTGTCAGCCGGATCTGCCGCTGGCTCCGTTCAAGCAGCGGAATGCCCAGTTGATTTTCGAGTGCCGCCAGCCGTTTGCTAATCGCAGGCTGAGTCAGGTGCAGAGCTTCCGCCGCCTCGGAGAAGGAGCCCTGATCCACAATGGCGACAAAAGCCTTGAGCGCATTGGTATCCATAAAGGAAGCCTGTTCGGGGTCTGGTTAATGAAGACAGATTCTAAACTACCGTATTCCAGTGTGGAATTGTAGAGATGAAAAACATGAATTGAAGTTATCTGGCTGGAAGGCATACTATTTAATCAGTGCAATACCATAGACCCGGATAATTGAGAGAGAACCAACATGGCGGGCAAAACCTTATACGACAAATTGTGGGACGATCATCTGGTCAAGCAGCGGGACGACGGCTCAGCGCTGATCTACATCGATCGTCACCTGCTGCATGAAGTGACGTCTCCCCAGGCCTTTGAAGGGCTGCGTCTGGCTGGCCGCAAACCGTGGCGGGTGGACGCCAATATCGCGACCCCGGACCATAACGTCCCTACTACAAACCGTGAGAAGGGCATCGACGGCATCGTCGATCCTGTGTCCCGTGTTCAGGTGGAAACCCTGGGCAAGAACTGCGATGAATTCGGCATCCTTGAATTCAAAATCAAAGATCAGCGTCAGGGTATCGTCCACATCATCGGTCCGGAGCAGGGTGCTACCCTGCCTGGAATGAGCATCGTGTGTGGCGACTCCCATACCTCTACCCACGGTGCGTTTGGCTGTCTGGCCCACGGCATCGGCACCTCCGAAGTGGAACACGTGCTGGCTACTCAGTGCCTGGTTCAGCAGAAAATGAAAAACATGCTGGTCAAGGTCAACGGCAAGCTGGGGCCAGGCGTTACCGGCAAGGATGTAGTGCTGGCCATTATCGGCAAGATCGGCACCGCAGGCGGTACCGGCTATGCCATTGAGTTCGGGGGCGAAGTGATTCGCAACCTGAGCATGGAAGGCCGTATGACCATCTGCAATATGGCCATTGAAGCCGGTGCTCGGGTAGGTATGGTGGCAGTGGACGATACCACGATCGAATACGTCAAGGGTCGTCCCTTTGCGCCCAAGGGCGAGCAGTGGGACATGGCCGTCGCGCACTGGCGCACCCTGCACAGTGACGACGACGCGGTGTTTGACAAGGTCGTAGAATTGGACGGCTCGGCAATCCAGCCCCAGGTGAGCTGGGGTACCAGCCCGGAAATGGTCACCGGTGTTGATGGGGTTGTTCCCGATCCGGCGCAGGAAGAAGATCTGATCAAACGGGAAGGCATCGTGCGGGCGTTGAAGTATATGGGCCTGAAGCCGAACCAGAAGATTACCGATATCAAACTGGATCGCGTGTTTATCGGTTCGTGCACCAACAGCCGTATCGAAGACCTGCGGGAGGCTGCCAATGTGGTAAAAGGCCGTAAAGTGGCACCAACCCTCAAGCAGGCCATGGTCGTTCCCGGCTCTGGTCTGGTAAAGGCCCAGGCGGAGAAGGAAGGTCTGGACAAGATCTTTATCGAAGCGGGGCTGGAGTGGCGCGATCCGGGCTGTTCCATGTGTCTGGCCATGAACGCCGATAAACTGGGGCAGGGCGAACACTGTGCGTCCACCTCTAACCGCAACTTCGAAGGGCGGCAGGGCTTTGGCGGCCGCACTCATCTGGTCAGCCCGGCCATGGCCGCGGCAGCAGCCATCAACGGTCACTTCGTTGATGTTCGCGAAATGATGAACTGATCCACAGGAGACACCACCATGCGAGCATTGAAGCAACATCAGGGCATCGTCGCCCCCATGGACCGGTCCAATGTGGATACGGACATGATCATTCCCAAGCAGTTTCTCAAGTCCATCAAGCGGACCGGCTTCGGGCCCAACCTGTTTGATGAGTTGCGCTACCTGGACGAAGGCCAGCCGGATCAGGACTGCTCAAAACGTCCGCTGAACCCGGACTTTGTGCTCAACCAGGAGCGCTACAAAAACGCCAGTGTGCTGCTGGCCCGGAGCAATTTTGGTTGCGGATCCAGTCGTGAACATGCGCCCTGGGCACTGGAAGATTATGGTTTCCGGGTCATTATCGCGCCCAGCTTTGCCGATATCTTCTATAATAACTGCTTTAAGAATGGCCTGTTGCCGATTGTTCTTGAAGAGGAAATCGTTGAGCAGCTGTTCCAGGAAACCTACAGCACGGAAGGCTATCAGCTGTCCGTGGATCTGGAAGCCAAGACCGTTACGACACCCAGCGGTGAAGCTTTCAGCTTCGAGGTAGATGACTTCCGCCGGCACTGTCTGTTGAATGGTCTGGACGATATCGGTGTGACTCTGGAAGATGCCGATCTGATTCGCGAGTATGAGAACCGGCGTCGGGTCACTGCACCCTGGCTGTTCGATGCATTTAACTGATTTCACTCTCCAATGACGGAAAACACTATGTCCAGAAGCGTACTGATGCTGCCCGGCGATGGAATTGGTCCGGAAATTATCGCAGAGGCCGAAAAGGTTCTTCATAAGATCAACGACCGGTTCGGGCTTGGGCTGACGTTTGAAACGGCACTGGTTGGCGGCGCCGCTATCGATGAAACCGGTGAGCCGCTGCCGGATGAGACCCTTGAGCGGGCGAAGAAGGCCGATGCCATCCTGCTGGGTGCAGTCGGCGGCCCCAAATGGGACAAGCTGGAAATGGCCAAGCGGCCTGAAAAAGGCCTGCTGGGCCTGCGCTCTGGCCTGGAGCTCTTTGCCAACCTGCGCCCGGCGATTCTGTATCCCCAGCTGGCGGCAGCATCTTCCCTCAAGCCGGAAGTGGTGTCTGGCCTGAATATCATGATCGTCCGGGAACTGACCGGTGGCATCTACTTCGGCCAGCCCCGCGGTATCCGTGAGCTGGAAGGCGGCGAGCGCCAGGGCTTCAATACCTATGTCTAT
>JAJUHY010000019.1 GCA_029265735.1 Marinobacter segnicrescens
CCGGTGAATCGATATCGGCGACCAGCCCGGCCCATTTCTCAATGATGGGCTGGAAATCGCTCAGCATTTTTTCGCCGTCCTTAATGCCATAACGCTGGCTGTACATGGCAGCGATCTGCTTGAGGTCTTTCTGAACGAAATCCGCCGTAGCGGCCCTCAGCCCACTGTCGGGCTCGTGGACGGTGATGTCATCCCGTTGACGAGCAGTCTCGAGGTTTTCGATACTGGCCTGAGCGTAAGCCCAGGTGATATCGGCAGAGGTCACCGCCGTTGCGTACAGCATCGCTTCCCGCTGCCTGGTGTTGACGGATTGCCAGAAATCCCGGTTCACGCTGTTACTGGACGTGCCGTACACGCCCCCCGGTACATCGACGGTGATATGACTGACCACTTCCATCAGCTTGAAGATGGTCAGCTCCGGTGTGGACTGGATGGTGCAGTCCAGCACGCCCTGGCTGATACCCTCATAGATTTCGTTGATGGACATGGAAATGGGCGACGCGCCCATGGACTCTGCCCAGCGGGACCAGTTGGAACCGGCCTGGCGCAGGCGCTTGCCTTTGAGGTCTTCAATGCTGCTGATGGGCTCGTTACACAGCAGCATGTACCGGGTACTCGCGCCGCCGCCGGCGTAGACCTGATTCTGGGCGGTGAACTCATCCAGACAGCTGTCGCAGTGGTTGAAGATGTACTCCGCCATGGCGCCAGCGAACGCCATGCCGGCGCGATGCTGCTCAAGCTCAGTGAGCTCCAGCAGCATCGAGGCCTCGCCTACCATGTTGACGCGGGGATACTCGGTCGGCGCGTAAGTCAGCAGTACGGCACCGGCGTCAGCCAGGCCATCTCTCAACCCGTCGGACATTTCCATGAAATTGAGCAGAGTCATGGGAAACACTTTCGCTGTCAGCGTGTTGTCCGAATAACTCTTGATCGCTTCTGCATAGCGTTCCGCGGCAACCGACCCAATGGAATTGGGCGGGTAGCCGGTGGCATAACGCATTTCAGTGGCCTGAGCCGGGCTCAGAAGAACGAGGGAAAGAACGGCTGCTGAAATGGCAGCCGATGGATATCCGATGTTACGCACGGTCGTCTCCTTGTCGTGCAGCCCTGTCGGGGGGGGCACTTTTGTTGTTGGATCGGGTATCGAGCGTTGCGAACTGCTGTTTGTTGTTGAATAGTTTTTATGCAGCACCACCAAATTAGGCCAGGACTGACAGGGCAGCTATCGTCGGAACCGACGAATTGTGTGATATTTCGACAGATGTACATAACCACAGATAGCCGTGTTCAGCGCCTGGCAGGGAGGGCCATTCGTCGTTTCTGACGAGTTAATCCTTTGTGGGTCCGAATAAGATGATCCGGTATAGCTCATAACAACGATAAGGACTCCCAAACATGACTAGTTTCGTGACCGCTCCGCAAGATCGTGAAGACCATACCCTGTTTCTTGAAACCGTAAGGCGCTTTCTCCAGCAGGAAGTTGCGCCCTATTACGACGCCTGGGAAGAAGCCCATCAGGTTCCCCGGGAGCTCTGGAACAAGCTGGGTGATGCCGGCCTGCTGGGCGTGGATCTGCCGGAGGAGTACGGTGGTTCGGCGGCGGGACCGGACATCTGCCTGATGATTTGTGAGGAAATCTCTCGCCAGGGTTTCGGCGGTCTGACCGGTGGCTATAACATCCACTCCAATATCGTGATTCCCTACATCCAGCGCCTCGGTACCGAAGCCCAGAAGCAGCATTGGCTGCCGCGAATGGCCAGCGGTGAAGTGGTCGGTGCCATCGCCATGACAGAACCTGGCGCAGGCAGTGACCTGGCTGGAATGCGGACCTCGGCACGCAAGGTCGACGGTGGCTGGCAAATCAACGGTGCCAAGGTGTTCATCACCAATGGCATTCTGGCGGATATGGTAATTGTCTGCGCGAAAACCGACCCGCAGGCCGGTGCCCGGGGCGTGTCCCTGTTCCTGGTAGATACGTCGTTGCCAGGGTTTGCCCGGGGCAAGTCCATTCGCAAGATTGGCCAGCACGCCAGTGATACCGCCGAGCTCTTCTTTGATGATCTGGTAGTGCCGGAAGACGCGCTGCTGGGCGAGGCCGGCAAAGGCTTTGGGTATCTGATGCAGGAACTGCCCCGCGAACGACTCGGCGTGGCCGCTCAGGCTCTGGGCGCCATTGAGGGCGCGTTGCAGCTGACTCTGGATTACGTTCAGGAGCGCAAGGCCTTTGGTCAGCGCATTGCCGACTTCCAGAACACTCGGTTTACCCTCGCCCAGGTCCGGGCTGATCTGGATTTGGGCCGGGGCTACTACAACCAGTGCCTGCAGCGTTATCTGGCCGGTGAGATGACCGCGGTGGACGCCGCTGTGATAAAGCTGCAACTCACTGAGATGCAGTGCCGCTGCATTGATCGCTGTCTGCAGATGTTCGGTGGCTACGGCTATACACTTGAGTATCCCATTTCCCGGTTCTATGTGGACGCCCGGGTACAGACGGTCTATGCCGGTACTTCCGAGATTATGAAGGAAGTCATCGCCCGCGACATGCTGGGCCGCGCCCAATAAGCCGGAGTGACACCTATGGACTGGCAGCCACATATCGACACCGCAAAACTGGCCGCGTGGATGGCCGGGCAGGGGCTTGGCGACGGCGAGGTCACCGGGGCGCACCTGCTTGGCGGTGGTACCCAGAACCTGCTCCTGCACTTTGACTACAATGGGCGCAGTCTGGTGCTGCGGCGACCGCCGCCCCACCTCCGGGAAAATTCCAACGAGACCATGCGGCGGGAAATGCGCGTGCTGGAGGCGTTGGCGGACTCTGATGTGCCGCACCCCCGGCTGGTTGCCGGCTGCCCTGACGAGCCGGTGCTTGGAGCAGCCTTCTATCTGATGGAGCCGGTGGAAGGCTTCGCCCCGGTGAATGGCCTGCCTGAGTTGCACGCCTCGGATGCTGCCGTGCGCCACCGCATGGGATTGTCGCTGGTAGAAGGTATTACGGCGCTGGGAGCGGTGGATTACGAAGCGGTCGGTCTTGCCGGGTTCGGCAAGCCTGAAAACTACCTTGAGCGCCAGGTCAATCGCTGGCGTCGGCAGCTCCAGAGTTATTCGGATTTCCCGGGCTGGTCCGGTCCCCAGGCCATTCCGGGGGTGGAAACGGTCGCGGGCTGGCTGGAGCGCCACCGGCCGTCAACGTTTGAGCCGGGAATCATCCATGGCGATTATCACCTGGGTAACGTCATGTACCGGCACGACAGCGGTGAACTGGCGGCCATTGTGGACTGGGAGCTGACCACCATCGGTGACCCGCTGCTGGATCTGGGCTGGTTGCTGGCGACCTGGCCCGGTGAGACGGCCGCTGACGATACCGTGGCCGGCTTCCGGGTAGAGCCCTGGGAGGGTTTCCCGGATGCACGGGAGCTGGTGGAGCATTATCGGGTCCGCACCGGCAGGGATCTGTCGGCGATCGACTGGTACGCCGTGCTGGCCTGCTACAAGCTCGGCATCATCCTCGAAGGCACCCACGCCCGGGCCTGTGCCGGCAAAGCTCCGAAAACCACGGGCGATCAGCTGCACGCCAGCACCGTGGCGCTGTTTGAGCGAGCTCTGGAGTGGGTGCGCTGACCAGTTGACGAAAGGCCCAGCCTGTCACGTCTTGTGGGACGACGGAATGGCGTAGGTTACCACCGCATGGGCTACCGGCTTTTCCAGATGCCCTTCGGAGTAGATATTCACCTCGGTCAGAATGGAGCGACGACCCAGGTGAAGCAGCGTGCCCTTCGCCACCAGCGCCTTGCCAGCCTCGGGCTTGCGCAGGAAGTTGATGTTCAGGTTGCTGGTGACGGCCAGTGGGACTATGCCGATGTGGGACAGCACGGCGACATAGGCGGCCGTATCTGCGGTTGCCATCATGGTAGGGCCGGACACGGTCCCGCCGGGACGCAGGTGGGACTCATCCACTGGCTGGCGAACCCATGTTTCATGTTCATCCACGCTCTCCACGGTGATCGTAGCCTGGGGGAACTCGCCAGTTATGAATGCCTGTATCTCGTCAGCGCTCGCCTGAATTGCCATAGCCTGATTCCTTGTTGATGGGTTGATTACTTTTTCGCGCCGGGCTCGCCAGCCTGCTCCAGCGCCAGTTGCATGGCCAGTTCCAGAGCCGGTAGCTGCTGAGCAGCCTCACTGATGGCCTGGATGTCGATCTGCTCGGCCCGGGCGATTTCTCCCAGAGCACTCCAAGCATCGGCGCTACGCTGGCAGGTTTCTGCCGCGTTGGCGAAGGCAACATCGCCGGTGGCCTGGGCCACATCCCGGCAGAAACTGGCCTGCAGGCGGCGGAAGAAGCCGCCACCCGTGCCCGCCTTTTCCACGAACACCGGTATGCTTTTCACGGCCGCGGTCAGCTCTTCGGGGGTTAGCTGGTCGGGCCAGGTGATGATGTCGTCGGCGAAGGTCTGGACGCCTTCAACGCCGGACGCGACCAGGCTGCCTTCGGGCAGGATTGATACGTCAAACAGCAACGAGTCTTCGCCACCCAGTACCCGCGCCGCCGTTGCTGCTGCGTCCCGGGCGCAGGTCAGCAGGTCGGGCAAGCGGGCCGGGAAACGCATCGGATAAGTCGCAAAGTGGTTAGGGCCGGGGAAGCCGTTGGACCCGTGGGCACGGCGAAACGCCTCGATGGGGACTTCCTGTACGTCTTCACGGTCGTTGTCGACGATGAAGACGGTATTCTGCTCATCGTCGTAACCAATAATGACCACATCATGGCGGGTATTGGAGAGTCGCACCCGCAGGTAGGGCAGCTCGGCGATATCGCACCAAACCATGACCGGGTAGCCAGCGTCGATCTCCCTCTTTACCCAGCGCCAGGCCGCGTCAGCGTCCTCGCTCTGCTGGCGGCGGGTATCGATATTCAGTCGTCGGCAGAAGTCCAGCTCCATGTCCCCGTTACGACCCACCAGGTAAATCGGTGGGGTCAGGCCTGGATAGCGGGTGTACATGAACGACAGGCCGCCGCCCAGGCCGAATACCAGACCTTCATCCGGCAACCGGCCGGGCAGTTCGTCCCAGCCAAGATCAGCCCAGTGCAGCAGGTCCCGCAAAGCGCCTGAGCCGCAATGGCCGCCGAGCTGGTGGGGGTAGGGATCGATCAGTACGCGGGTCATGTTTGATCACTCCATTGCTGTCGAAGGGCTTTCTTGTCGAGCTTTCCGTAGGCGGTGACGGGCAGGCTGTCCACCAGATGAATGGCCTTGGGCGCCTTGTATTTCGACAGGTTGGCCTTGCAGTGAGCCAGCAACTCGGCGGTGTCCGGGGATGCGCCTGGCTGAGGTACCACAAAGGCTGTCACCGCCTCACCCCAGTCCGGGTCCGGCAGCCCGACCACTGCTACCTGGGCGACGCCCGCGCAGGGTTGCAGGGCGTTTTCCACTTCCGAGGTGTACACGTTCATGATGCGGCGGATCACCGTCGCGGGGTCGAAGCCGGGCTCAATGTAGTGGGTCGCGCCTTTGGGCTTGCCGGTAGTACCCCCGGTATAGCCGATAAAGGCGAGATGCTCTGGCCTGACGTCGACCTCGGTGTATTCCGGACGGGCGTCGGCGAGAAAGCTCCGCCAGGGCACCATGGTTGCCGGGCAGTGAGCGCTGTCACCGACCACAATAACGGTGTCCAGCTCAGGCAGCTGCGAGCCTCTGGCTTCAAGCAGCGGCACCCGCCGTGCATCCACAATGGCGACACGGACTCCGGCATGCGCCAGTATATAAAGGACCTCATCATCACTGAGCATATCGTTCAGCGGAACCTTGGTCGCACCGGCCTGGATGACACCCTGGTCCGCAATGGCGAACTCGAGGCAGTTGGCCATGGCAATCGCTACCGGTGTATTGGGACCGACGCCCAGATCCATCAGACCGTTGCCGGCGCGGATGGCCTGCTCCAGTAACTGCCAGTAGGTGAGCTGGCGGTCGTGCATGGTCAGCGCGCAGCGATCCCGTTCTTTTTGTTGAATTTTACCTTATCGGGCACCGTTTGCCCGAGCATCGTCGGTTCGGACGATGCTCTGCCCGGAAGCGCTGTCTACCGTGGATTCTCTTACCCACGGCCCACTACGGCAGGAGAAAACAACAATGAACGATCTCGACTACACCGGAAAGACCGTACTGGTAGTAGGCGGCTCCAGCGGAATCGGTAATGGTATTGCACAGGCGTTTCGTGTTCGCGGGGCAGAGGTGCACGTCTGGGGCCCCCGGGCGTCGGCGGATGATTATGATGCGGCAGAAGGCTCGGACCTGAGCGGCCTGCACTATACCCAGGTGGACGTGGGCGATATGGATGCGATCGAGCGCGTCGAGCCCGGGTTTGTCGCCACCAAGATGACCAAAGTGACCACGGAGAACCCAAAACGGAAGCAGATGGCTGAGGCCTCCATACCGGTAGGGCGTATGGGCGAACCCCACGAGATGGCCGGTCCGGCGCTGTTCCTGGCCTCACCCCTGGCATCTTATATGCGCGGGCAGACGTTGATTGTGGACGGTGGTCTCACGCTTTCCTGATAGTTCTTTTTGCCACTGAATCTCCGGAACGCCCGGAACTTTTCTGGGCTTCCGAAGTTTGGGTGGCAAACAAGGCGCAATCGACCTGGCGAATCCCGAACTTTTCCCGGGCGCGACGTGCCTGTTCTGACTTGAGGTAATCCGGGAAGGGTCCCTTTGCCGGCTGAACGTCCTTGAGGACCTCCCGGGCAACTGTCACTTTATGGACTTCCGTCGGCCCGTCGGCCAGAGCGACGTGGAATGAGTTGATGATCCACTCCGCAAACGGCATGTCGTGGGATATGCCCAGGGAACCGTTCCTTCTGCTCCGGGGTGCCGTAATGGGCGAGGATCTCGGCGTTGCCGGTATCCGGTGCCTGAGACCCGAAAACAATCGGGCGGAAGCGGGAGCGGCCGAACTTTTCGTTCATCAGGGCCAGTTTGAGCTGGCCGTAGCCCTTGCCGCCCAGTTCAGGCCCCAGGTGGCAGGCCCACAGGCCGCGTTCCTGAACCTGCTTCTGCAGCGTCGTACCAGGCGCTGAAATTCCGGATCATGAATGTTCCACTGGCTGCCCAGCACATGGTCCAGGGGTTCCACTTCGTCACGGACGAACTGATCGATCCAGTCCAGTTCCTGCTGAAAACCCGGGCCTGTCTGAAAGCTCCACATGGCGTGCCTCGCTCCGTGGCCCCGTCCATAAAAGGTAGCGCGGACGGGGCTCGGTTATTGGGGGTTGGGTATCTGACCAGGGGTCAGAATTCCGGGTCGCGCTTCTCCAGGAAGGCGCGTACACCTTCCTGGAAGGTCGGGCGGTCGACCAGGTCCTGCTGGCGCTCTGCCTCGTAGGTCAGTTGTTCGGCCAGGGTCGCGGTGTCGGCCCGGTCGAAGGCTTCCCTCAGTTCCGGTGCTGCATGACCGGGACCGGCGGCCAGTCGGCGAGCGACGGCTACGGCCTCACCTTGCAGGTCTTCATCTGCCACGCACTTCCAGATCAGGCCGTCGCGGACCGCATCTTCGCCGTAGATGCGCTCACCCAGCAGGCTGACCGCCATGGCCTTGGCCCGGCCGATCAGCCGGGGCAGCAGCCAGGTGGCGCCGAGGTCCGGCAGGATCCCCAGTTTGGGAATGAACGGGAACAGGAAGTAAGCCGATTTGCCCGCCACAACCACATCCGCTGTCAGCGCGATGCTGGCACCAGCACCGGCCGCGGCACCGTTGACGGCAGAAACCACCGGAAATGGCAGTGAACGCAGTTTGAGAGCCAGCGGGTTGGACAGTTCATCCATCAGGTTTTTAACCTGAGTGCCCAGGCTGGGGCCGTCCGCAGACGGGTTCATGGAGCCCAGGTCGGCGCCGGAGCAGAAAGCCTTGCCGGTGCCGGTGACAATCAGCACCTTGACGTCGGAATTGCCGGAAACTTCGTCCAGGGCAGCCAGGACCTCCTGCTGCAGTGGCATCGACATGGCGTTCATGGTCTTGGGCTGGTTCAGGGTGATAGTGGCAATGCCACCTTCAATGGCCAGCTGAATGCATTCGTAACTCATGACCGGATCTCCTGTCAGTTACCCGCCGGGAATTCGTCGTAGAAGCTGCCACCGGTTTCCGCCAGTTTGCGGATAGTAGCGGTGGGCTCGTATTGGGTGCCCAGGTGACGGTATTGCTCACACTGTTCCAGAATGGCTTTCGCGCCCAGGCTGTCGGCGTAGCGGATGGCGCCGCCCTTGTCCCGGGGGAAGCCCACGCCCATCAGCAATGCGGTGTCCAGTTCCTCGGCGGAATTGACCACCTTGTCTTCCAGACAGTGGACCGCCTCGGTAATCATGGCCAGCATCATGCGCTGCTGGATTTCCTCGACGCTGACGTCCTTGCGGCCATTGGGCTGGATCTGCTTCAGCAGTTCATGGGCCTCGGCGCTGGTATGCTTCTGCAGCCGGCCGTTGTCGTCCGGCGTGTACTCGTAGAAGCCCTTGCCGTTCTTCTGGCCGAGACGACCTTCGGCCTTCATCAGGCGGAAGGAGTCGTTCTCGATATGGGGCATGCGCTCGGGGTAGCCGGCGGAGATCACGTCGGAAACGTGGCTGCCGGTATCAATACCGATCACATCTTCCAGATAGGCCGGGCCCATGGGCCAGCCGAAGGCTTCAATGGACTTGTCCACGTGCTCGAAGTCAGCGCCTTCCTCGATCAGCTGCAGGAACGCGCGGGTGTAAGCGGTGAGAATCCGGTTTACCAGAAAGCCCGGGCAGTCCTGAACAACGATCGGTGTCTTGCCCATTTTCAGGGCCCATGTAACCGCAGTGGAGACCGACTCATCGGACGTGCGGGTGCCCTGGATAATCTCAACCAGCGGCATCACCGGCACCGGGTTGAAGAAGTGCATGCCCACAAACCGCTCCGGGTGCTTCATGTGCTGGCCGATATCGTCGATGCGTAGGCTGGAGGTGTTGGTGGCGATGAGGGTGTCGTCGCGGACCACGGCTTCCAGCTGCTCCAGTACCTTGTGCTTGAGGCCGAGGTTTTCCACCACCGCTTCGATAACACCGTCGACCTTGTCGAAGCCTTCGTACTCCAGGGTCGGCTCGATGGTGGCCAGAATCTCGTCCGCCTGCTCGCGGGTCATCTGTTCCTTGCTGACCAGACGGTTCAGCTGATTGCTGGCGGTTTTCATGCCCAGGTCCAGCTGTTCCTGAGCGATGTCTTTCATGATCACCGGTACGCCATGAACGGCGCTGGTGACGGTGATGCCGCCACCCATGATGCCGGCGCCAAGTACGGCAGCCTGTCTGACCGGGCGGGCCTTATCGCCGTGTTCCTTGAATACCTGTTTGAGTTCGTCGGACAGTCCGGACATGAATTGGTCTCCTTAGCGAATGACGTTTTAAAAGCAGTTGTTGTGTTTTTTACGGCCAGGTTGCCGCGCCATGATCAGATATGTGAAAAGATCAGATACCGCGAAACGTGGCGAAATCTTCCAGCGGTGCCCGCCGGGTGCGCAGCCGGTTGACGGGGTCTTCCTCGTCCATGTAGCCGATGGCCATGCCGGTAAACAGCATGAGCTCATCCGGCGGGTTGAGGAACTCTTTCAGGGTTTTGTGGTACAGGCTCCAGCACTCCTGGGCGCAGGAATCCAGGCCTTCTTCCCGCAGTAACAGCATGACGGTCTGCAGGTACATGCCGAGGTCGGACCACTGGGGCGGGCCCATCTGGCGGTCCACGTAGCAGAACAGGGCCAGCGGGGCGTTGAAGAACTGGTAGTTGCGGGCGAACCAGCCCATGCGTCCGGCTTTGTCTTCCCGGGGGATGCCCAGCAGGCCGTACATATCTTCACCTACCTGGAAACGGTAGTCCCGGTAGGGGGCTTTCAGACTGGGGGGATAAACGTGGTATTCCGGATCTTCGCCCGTGGGCGCTTCCTGAACCCGGGTAGCCATGATTTCCTTGAAGGCTTTCAGGTCATCGCCGCCCACCACGTAGAGCTGCCAGGGTTGCAGGTTGCCCCCGGACGGCGAGCGGGCCGCCTTTTCCAGCACCCGGCGGATGACCGCGCCGTCCACCGGCTGGCTGGTATAACCTCGAACTGACATGCGGGTATCAACCGCTTCTGAAACCGTCGTCGCCTTGCCTCTCATGGGAAATTCTCCCTGCATGTGCTGTTGTTTTTGACGTTTATGACTGGGTCATACTGGCGGTGGTCTGCGGGTCTGGCAATCGTCGCTTACGACGAAGTGGGTTGCGCTGGCGAATGGGAAAATGGATGCTAGAAAGCTGGTCCTTTTCAGGAAAACGGTTTCATCATGATCGCAAACTCTTCTTCCGGCGCTGCTTTTTCAGGGGCGCT
The DNA here is from genome assembly GCA_029265735.1 of Marinobacter segnicrescens. Lineage (GTDB taxonomy): Bacteria > Pseudomonadota > Gammaproteobacteria > Pseudomonadales > Oleiphilaceae > Marinobacter > Marinobacter segnicrescens_A. The sequence goes on from JAJUHY010000019.1 coordinate 10,370, forward strand.
GACACCACGCTACACCGACCAGGACACCTGGCGCCACGTCAACAATTCCCGTGCCTATCAGCTTCATATTGAAGCGCGGATGCAGGCCCTGGTGCATCGTTTTGGCCCCGATGCCTGGTTTTCGGACGCCGAACGCCTGCGGCCCCTGCGGGCAATTACCCAGTTCCGGGCGATGAGCTTCTACGGCAGTGATATTCAGTTTTCTGTCACCCTGATTGGGGTCGACCGGGACTGCGTCCAGTTTCGCAGTGAACTGCATCAGAACGATCAGCTGGTGGGCATCCAGGATATCTGGCTGGGGGCGTTTTTGAAGCATGAGCGAGTGCCGCTGCCGGATGACGTTTACCGCAGCTTCCGGGCGGATGTTGACGCAGCGCCGTCGGCCATGCCAGATGAGAACTACAGCCATTACGCGGAAGACTTCTCCCGGTTTCCCGTACTCCGAGAACTGACCCCCCGTTATGCGGATTTCGACGCCGACAGCCAGCGCAGTGAGGCAGCCCTTGCCCGCTATATGGAACAGGCCCGCTTCGGCACCCTGCAGAGCGTGGATATGGGCGACCTGGGGCTGCTGATTGCCGCACTGGATATCACCTTCCTGCACTACCGCGCGAGTTCTACCCCCGTTGACCTGGTTACCGGCGTCAGCCATGTCGGAAACACCTCGTTCCAGTTGACTGGCGGTGCCCGTAGCCGGCACGGCGTCCACGCCATTGCCAACAGTGTCATGGTGGTGGTTGATCTGGAGACAAACCGGCCCGCGCCGCTAACCGACGACATACGCGGGCAGCTGGAAAAGCTCCGCCTTTAATCCCTCCTGATAGCGTCGGAACCGACCCTGAACTGTCTCCGGTTCGTCGGTTTCGACGATGGTGACCTTGATGGTGGCTACCTAAACTGACCTCCTCGAAGAACTCTCGGGATACCGGCAAAACAACAACAAAAGGCCAGGAGGTCACATGAAGTCTGTTAAATCGCTGTTATCGGTTGGTGGCACAGCCGCCCTGATTTTCACGTCCGCCGTGCTGGCAACATCAGCCCAGGCGCGAACCCTGTCATACGCATCCGTCTACCCTGCCGGGTCGGAAGCGGATGTGGCCGTCCGGGAGTGGGCAGAGAAGCTGGAGGAGCACTCTAATGGCGAACTTAAGTGGGTTGGGCTGGTGCAGGGCGTACAGACGCCTGATGAGCTCACCGACATCTATTACAACGAGATCTTCGCCAAAGTCGACGTGAGCAAGCACGGACTTTAATCAGAATTGAAGTTCTCATCTCAACCAGGCCGCCACTTTGGCGGCCTGGCGAATCTCATACCGAACAGAATCCGGGGGAAACATGGCAGGTCCACTGACAGGTAGACGCGTTATTGAAATGGTCGGTCTGGGTCCCGCACCTTTTTGCGGCATGATGCTGGCGGATATGGGCGCAGAAGTCATCCGCATCGACCGGCCCGGAGCCGGTAGTGATGGCGCCTGGAAGTACGATGTTCTTGCCCGCAACCGCACCACGGTATGTATTGACCTGAAAACTCCGGAGGGCGTCGAGGCAGTACTTAAGCTGGTGGAAAAAGCGGATGCGCTGATTGAAGGGTTCCGGCCAGGCGTCATGGAGAAAATCGGTCTGGGTCCGGACGAGTGTCTCGCCCGTAACCCGGCGCTGGTCTTTGGTCGCATGACCGGCTGGGGCCAGTTCGGCCCGCTGTCCCATGCCGCTGGCCATGACATGAACTACATCGCCATCAGCGGCGCACTGCATGCCATCGGGCGTGCAGGCGAGCCGCCGGTGATCCCCCTGAACCTGGTGGGGGACTTTGGCGGTGGCGGTATGCTGCTGACCGTTGGCGTGCTGGCGGCCATGCTGGAGGCGGCCGGATCAGGCAAGGGGCAGGTAATTGACGCGGCCATGACTGACGGCGCGGCCCTGCTGTCCGCCATGATGTACGGCTTCAAGGCGGCCGGCCAGTGGAGCAATAACCGGGGTGAGAACCTGCTGGATGGCGGTGCCCATTTCTACGATGTGTATACCTGTGCCGACGGGAAGTATGTGGCCGTTGGCGCTATCGAACCGAAATTTTACGCGGAGCTGCTGGAGCGCTGCGGCCTGGAACAGCAGACCTTTGAACCGCAGATGGACCCCCGCCGCTGGCCCATGCTGAAACTCAAGCTGGCGGACGTGTTCCGCACCCGCACGCGGGATGAATGGTGCGAGATACTGGAAGGCACCGACGCCTGTTTTGCGCCGGTACTGGACTGGGATGAGGCTCCGCAGCACCCCCACAACAAAGCCCGTGAAACCTTCGTGGAAGCCGGCGGCATTACCCAGCCGGCCCCAGCACCGCGGTTCAGCCGCACGCCCTCTGCCGAGCCCCAGGCGGTCACCGCTCCGCTGGACAACCCGGACGAGGTGCTTGCCAGCTGGGGAGTGCCGGAAGATGTGATTAGCGCGCTGCGAAACCATTCATAAACTGAGGACACTATTATGGCGATTGATCTGACGCCGAGCTGGCAGGACGAAGAACTGTCGATGTTCCGGGACACCGTTGCCCGTTTTCTTGAGGCAGAGGTGGCGCCCCGGGATGAAGAGGCCCGCAAGCAGGGTAACGTAGGTCACGAACTGTGGCACAAGTTCGGCGAAATGGGTCTGCTGTGTACAGACATCCCCGAACAGTACGGCGGTGCCGGCGGCGACTTCCGTTATGAAGCGGTCATCGCAGAAGAGATGGGCAAGCGTGCTCTGACCGGTCTGAACCACTCGGTACACAGCATCGTCGCCCACTA
>JAJUHY010000269.1 GCA_029265735.1 Marinobacter segnicrescens
AAACCCGCACCAGCGGGCTGCTTTCTACGCCGAGCGCAACGTGACCGAAGCTTCAGTGGCCACCGCCGTTCAGCTTCAGGGCAAGGAACTGAGCTTTAACAACGTGGCCGACACCGATGCCGCCCTGGAGTGTGTCAAGCCGTTCGCCGATCCGGCCTGCGTCATCGTCAAGCACGCCAATCCCTGCGGCGTCGCCATTGGCGCTGACATCCGCCAGGCCTATGACTTTGCCTTTGCGACCGATCCCACATCAGCCTTCGGCGGCATTATCGCTTTTAACCGCGAACTGGATGCAGAAACAGCCAAAGCCATCATCGACCGTCAGTTTGTGGAAGTGATCATCGCGCCAACGGTCAGCCCGGAAGCCATTGAGCTGATCGCTGCGAAGAAGAACGTGCGCCTGCTGGCCTGTGGTGACCTGAATGGCGGGCGTGTCGCCGGACTCGACTTCAAACGGGTCACCGGCGGCCTGCTGGTGCAGGACCGGGACCTGGGCATGGTCTCCATGGAAGACGTCAAGGTGGTGACCGAGCGCCAGCCCACCGAAGACGAACTCAATGATATGCTGTTCGCCTGCGAAGTGGCCAAGTATGTGAAATCCAATGCCATCGTATATGCCCGTGCAGGTCGCACCATCGGTATCGGCGCGGGCCAGATGAGCCGGGTGTACAGTGCGAAGATCGCCGGCATCAAGGCCGCCGATGAGAATCTGGAAGTGCAGGGTTCCGTCATGGCCTCTGATGCCTTTTTCCCGTTCCGGGACGGCATTGATGCCGCCGCGGCTGCCGGCATCACCGCGGTTATCCAGCCCGGCGGCTCCATGCGTGATCAGGAAGTGATCGACGCTGCGAATGAACACGGCATTGCCATGGTATTCACCGGCATGCGGCATTTCCGTCATTAAGGAGAACAACAAATGAACGTGCTGATTATTGGTAATGGCGGTCGTGAACACGCTCTGGCCTGGAAAGCCGCCCGCTCACCGCTGATTGACCGGGTATTTGTGGCACCGGGCAATGCCGGCACCGCGCTGGAGCCGGGCCTGGAGAACGTTTCCATCGATGTCATGGACCTGGACGCCCTGGCCGATTTCGCCGCTACCCACGACGTGGGCCTGACCATCGTCGGTCCGGAAGCGCCCCTGGTTGCCGGTGTCGTTGACCTGTTTGAGCAGCGCAACCTGCGGGTGTTCGGCCCCACAAAAGGCGCCGCGCAGCTGGAAGGGTCCAAGGCCTTCACCAAGGACTTCCTGGCCCGTCACAAGATTCCGACGGCGGACTATGCCAACTTTACTGATGTGGACGAGGCCCTGGCCTATGTCCGCAAACAGGGCGCCCCTATTGTAGTGAAAGCCGATGGCCTTGCCGCCGGCAAGGGTGTGATCGTCGCCATGACACTGGAAGAGGCCGAGGCCGCCATTCGCGATATGCTCGCAGGGAATGTTTTCGGCGCCGCCGGCAACCGGGTCGTGATTGAAGAATTCCTCGACGGTGAAGAAGCCAGCTTTATCGTCATGGTCGACGGTGAGCATGTGCTGCCCATGGCCACCTCCCAGGACCACAAGCGTGTGGGCGATGGCGACACCGGCCCCAATACCGGCGGAATGGGTGCCTACTCCCCGGCTCCGGTCGTTACCGATGCAGTTTATCAGCGGATTATGGATGAGGTGATTTACCCGACCGTGCGTGGCATGGCGGCCGAAGGTCACCCCTACAAAGGCTTCCTCTACGCCGGTCTGATGATCGACAGCCAGGGCAACCCCAAGGTCATTGAGTTCAACTGCCGCTTTGGTGACCCGGAAACCCAGCCGATTCTGCTTCGTATGCAGTCCGATCTGGTGGAGCTGTGCCAGGCGGGCATCGACGGCAAGCTGGACCAGTGTGACTCAAGCTGGGACGAGCGCGCCTCTGTGGGGATCGTGCTGGCCGCCGGCGGCTATCCCGGCGATTATGAAAAGGGCAAGGTAATTGAAGGCCTGCCGACGGACGAAGTCGAAGGCGAAAAGGTGTTCCACGCCGGTACCCGCCTGCAGGGCGAGCAGGTGCTGACCAATGGCGGTCGTGTGCTCTGCGCTACGGCGTTAGGAAACACCGTGACAGAAGCACAACAGCGTGCCTATGAGCTGGCAGCGCGGATCAACTGGGACGGTGCCTTCTATCGCAAGGACATCGCCTACCGGGCCATCGCCCGGGAAAACGACTGACGGTATGACGCTGACGCCCCTCAGGACCGGGGGGCGTATTCCAGCACATCCGAGTAGAACTCGCTCTCCGGCAGTCCCGCTTCCGTAAGCGCATCAAGCAAGGTGTACACCATGGCCGGCGATCCGCTGGCCATCACTGTCACATTGCCCCAGTCAAAACCAGAGGCCAGCACCGCATCTACCAGCTGGTCGTGGTGACCGCTCCAGTCGTTATCCTCGTTATCGCCGATGACCGGTTTGAAACGGAACGGCGACCAGTCCCGCTCCCAGGCTTCCGCAAGGCTACGAAGATACATGTCTTCCGGCCGGCGTACACCCCAATACAGGGTCACTGTCTGCTCTGAACCGGTTTCCCGCAGGTAGTCCACCAAGCTCTTCATTTGCGCAAAACCCGTGCCCGCAGCCACCATCAGCACCGGCTTGTCCGGCACCGCCGCCAGGCAGGCCTTGCCGTGGGGCAGCTCCAGAGTCACCTCGCCACCTGACGTCAACGCATCGATCACCTTCTGGGCGGAAACCCAGTCTGGCGTGGCCTGGATATGCAGCTCAATACTGGTCTGGGACGGGCTGCTGGCGATGGAGAAATAGCAGGGCTCGGCGTCCGGCAGGTTAACGGAAAGGTACTGGCCTGCATGAAAAGACAGCTCTCGCCGCCGCTTCACACTCAGTTCGACCCGATACACATCGTGACTGATGGCTTTGACTTCCACGACCCTGGCCTGAAACAGTTTCGGTGGGTTTTCTCCTGCGCCCATAACGGCAGCTATCTCCAGTTCCAGATCGGTAAGTGCTTCGGTACGACACAGCATCAGTCGCTCACCTATCGTGATCATTTGTTGATTTCGGGTATTGACCGCCTCGCCTGATACCAGACGGGCCTCACACAGTTCACAGACGCCATTTCGGCATGCGGACGGGACGGCGACGCCTCGCTGGGCAGCAGCCGTCAGCAGATCGGTGCCGGCGGCGGCCCTGTAACTCAGCCCCGCCGGTTGAACCCGTACAACCCTGTGTTCGGTCGTGGCCATATTACTCGGGGCGGGAGACCGGGGTTTCAATGCCCAGGCTATCCCATTTTTCATCAACCCGGCGCTTGATATCGTCCGGCATGGTAATCGGCACGCCCCACTCCCGGTCGGTTTCTCCCGGCCACTTGTTGGTGGCATCCATACCCATCTTGGAGCCCAGACCGGAGACCGGTGAGGCAAAGTCCAGATAATCAATGGGCGTACTTTCTACCAGCGTAGTATCCCGGACCGGATCCATTCTTGTGGTCATGGCCCAGATAACGTCGTTCCAGTCTCTGGCGTTGACATCATCATCGGTCACGATCACAAACTTGGTGTACATGAATTGCCGCAGGAA
>JAJUHY010000339.1 GCA_029265735.1 Marinobacter segnicrescens
AGCCTGATAGGCTGCGCGCTTCTCTTCAGCAGACTGACCGGAAACCACCACGCCGATGGACATGCCAAGGAACCGGTAAAGCTTGCCCATCCACTCAGCGTCACGACGGGCAAGATAATCGTTCACGGTGACCACATGCACGCCACGGCCGGCAAGGGCGTTCAGGTAAACCGCAGCGGTCGCCACCCGGGTCTTGCCTTCCCCGGTCTTCATCTCGGCGATGTGGCCTTCGTGCAGGACCATGGAACCGATAAGCTGAACGTCAAAATGACGCATGCCCATAACCCGGCGGCTCGCTTCGCGCACCGTGGCAAAGGCTTCGGGCAACAGCTGGCCCAGAGTCTCGCCCTTTTCAAGCCGGGCACGGAATTCAGCAGTGCGGGCCTGCAGCTGTTCGTCAGTCAATTCCATGAGTGACTCTTCGAGCTCATTGATGCGACCGACTACTTTTCGCATCCTTTTGATCTCGCGGGCGTTTTTACTGCCGAACATCTTTGTTGCAAGCTTCGTGAACATAGACCACTGCTTCTTTGATTAAACGGAGGAAGCCGGCATTCTAACCTTATTTTGCGAGAGGGCAAAAGGCGGCCGGCAGTGACGGGGCAGGATCATCGCCCCATCTCCCCGAAACCGGGGCTGGGTCACAGAGATCCTGTTAACAGGGACGTCAGGGCACCAGGTACCCTTCCCTATGGGGTGGATGAATCAGCCGGTCGATTATCGGGCGGCCCGCTGCATATACCTGACCGGGTCCTTCGCCTTGCCAGACTGCAGCACTTCGAAGTGAACGTGAGGACCGGTTGAGCGTCCTGTTGACCCCATACGGGCGATGACCTGCCCTTTCTGGACTACCTGGCCAGTTTCCACTTCCAGTGACTTGGCATGGGCATACCGGGTCACAAGGCCCTCACCATGATCGATCTCAACCAGATTGCCATAACCCCGCCGGTCTCCGGAGAAGGTCACCACCCCGGCGGCAACGGAGATGATCTCGCTGCCTTCCTTACCCGCCAGGTCTACACCGTTATGCCAGGTGCGCTTACCGGTAAACGGATCAGAGCGATAGCCGAATTTGGACGACAGCCAGCCCCAGGTGATCGGACGGCCGGCGACAAACCGTTCGTCTTCCAGTCGCTGGCTGGAAATCAGCGTATCGAGCAACCGCAGCTGCTGCTCACGATGGCGGATCTGCTGATCAAGCCCGTCAATCATGGCCGTCAACTGTGGCGTTGAGAACGACTCCGCATCCGCCGCATCTTCTTCCGGCCCGCCCACAGCCGGAGCGTCGTCAAAGTTGAATTCGTCGCTGGCGACAGCTCCACTTTCAATAAACCGCTGCCCCAGAGCATCCAGACGCAGCAGTCGGCCCTGCATTTCGCCCAATCGCAGGGTCATGGCGTCAACCTGCTCGCGGGCGTCCCGCTCAAGCACGGCGAGCTGTTCCTGCTGATCTTCCAGAGTCTGCTGCCATTGTGACAGCACGAAGCCGGGCACTACCGGCCGGTCAGCTACCTTGACCATGGCGACCTGATAGCCGGCCCAACCTACAGCCATTACAAAACAAAGAGCGAAGACGCCGACGACAAGCAGCCTCCGACTATCGAGAGTAAAAACCCTGGAGCGGCCGTGCTTTCGACCTACGAGAATGATATTCATAATGTCTGACCAGATTGACAGTAACAGACATCCGTGTCTCAAAGACCGACTTCCTGCCATGATATGGAAACTCTTGAGCGACTCGTCGCTAAACCCGCCCGATCATAAACTGACCTGCATGATGAAAAGGAGACCGGTGTCTTTCTTTTTCTCAACGGGGTGTTACGCTTTGTTAAATCGGTAACTGGCACTGTAACAACGCATTAAAGCACGCGCGGATAACTGCAGATACCGGCGAAGTGTAAAGAATTATGACAGTATTAGTCGACCTTAATGTCCACTCCGGAGACATATGAAGACCAAACCTTCACTCTCGCTTTCACCCGGCGAATACCGGCAACCCCGGCACCTGCGGGATTTGTTGGCGAAGGCCCAGCTACATCAGCGTACGGAGAAGCGCATACTGGAAGCTATCCCCGAAACACTGGCTAACGGCGCACGTTTCGTCAGTTATCATGACGGGGAACTGGTACTGCAATGCGACAATGCCACTCAGGCCAGCCAGATACGATACCAGCAACGGGACATCATGGCGAAACTGCGGGAAGACGAAGCCTTTGCGTTCGTCTGGAAGCTGAAAATCAAGGTTCAGCCACGACGTTACGCACTGAAAAAGCCTGCTGAACCCATGAGGCTCAGCAAGGAAAACGCCCGACTCCTCCAGGAAGAGGCCGGGCACACGAAGGATAA
>JAJUHY010000349.1 GCA_029265735.1 Marinobacter segnicrescens
ATTTTCGCTGGGAAACCGGGAGGAAATATGCAGAAGCGGCTTGCACTCATCAATATTGATCAAGCTGCCGGCGAAGCGTTTATCCCGCAGGCGATAGGCATAGTCATATAGTTTCGGCTGCTTCTCTTTGATCAAGCGGGCCATGGCGATAGTAGCCAGTACGTCTGACAGAGCGTCGTGCGCCGCTTCATGATTCAGGTTATTGGCGGCGGTGAGCATCTCCAGGCGAAAACAGGGACGGCCGTCGTCATAATCCGGCCACTGAATTCCTTCAGGCCGCAGGGCACGAGTCATCCGCACCATATCAATGATGTCCCAGCGGGAATTGCCGTTACGCCATTCGCGCTCATAGGGATCGTAAAAATTGCGATAAAGCGCGTACCGGGTGACCTCGTCGTCAAAGCGAATGGAGTTGTAACCCACCCCACAAGTGCCCGGCAGGCTGAGTTCGGCGGCAATAGCGGCAACAAACTGATATTCCGGTAACCCCTTCTCCAGCGCCACCTGGGGCGTCAGGCCGGTGATCAGACAGGCATCTGGTTTGGGCAGCCAGTCCGGCGCGGGCTGGCAATAGATCATCAGGGGCTCTCCGATGATGTTCAACTCTTCATCGGTCCTCACCCCGGCAAACTGTGACGGGCGATCCCGTGCGGGTACTTCGCCCCAGGTTTCGTAATCGTGCCAGTAAAGCGTTTTAACGGCGTTGTTTGTAGTCACGCAGTGCCTGCTCCAGTTCCACTAATGGCGCCACTGTAGCATTACAGAAAAAAATAAGAACCCGAAGTTCTTGGTCGCAGCCAGTCAAATTAAATATACTGCAGCCCAAGCTAACCGCCGACAGAGACCCTCATGACTGATTTAAACCATCTCTTCGAAAACAACGCCCGCTGGGCCGAAAAGGTTCAGAAAGAACAACCCGGCTTCTTTGAAGCACTTACCAAACAGCAAGCTCCTGAATACCTCTGGATAGGCTGCTCCGACAGCCGAGTCCCCGCCAACGAAATCGTTGATCTCCTGCCTGGTGAACTTTTCGTCCATCGTAACGTAGCCAATATCGTGATTCAGACCGACCTTAACTGCATGTCTGTCATGCAGTTTGCGGTTGAATTTCTCAAGGTGAAGCACATCATGGTGACCGGCCATTACGGCTGCGGCGGCGTGAAAGCAGCGCTGGAAGGACGCCAGCTGGGGCTGGTGGACTACTGGGTGCGCTGTATCCGGGATGTGTATTACCAGCACAAAGAGCTGATCGACAGCATCAGTGACCCGGAGACGCAGCTGAACCATCTGTGTGAGCTGAATGTCATGCAGCAGGTTGCCAATGTGGCCCACACCAATATCATCCAGAACGCCTGGAAACGTGGTCAGGAACTGACTGTTCACGGCTGGATTTACGGGATTCACGACGGGCGCGTACGCAATCTGATGGAACCTATTACCTGTATCGAACAGGTGCCGGAGCAATACCGGATTTACTGATCGAGAACGTGAATGTCCGCAGTTACTGCGGACATTTACTTTTCCCAGTCCCGCGCTTCGTACAGCCGCTCCGTCTTGGCGGCCATGACAAAATCGTTTCGGTGGAGCCCCTTGATCTTGTGGGTCCACCATTCCACCCGAACCTTACCCCACTCGGTCAGTATCGTTGGATGGTGATTCATGCTTTCCGCCAGCCGCCCTACCAGATTCGTGAAAGCCAAGGCCTGAAAGAAATTGGCGAAACTGTATTCCCGGATGAGTATGGGGATTTTGTCCTGCATGATTACCTGCCACTCCGGGACTTCCTGCTGCAACTGCTGAATCTCCTGCTCTGTCAGACGCGGCGCGTCGGCACGACAGGCTTCACAGATTTCATCAGCGATGGGTTTAGTAGCGGTCTGGCTCATCAACGCCTCCTTCATCATGATGTCTACAGTGACAAGTCTTGGGTTGGACTACACCTCCGCGAAAGAGTTTGCTGCAGCGCTGTTCCCAGGCTCGCCGGACATCCATAAAAAAAGCCGGAGTAACTCCGGCTTTTCTCCACGTCGCAATCTGCTTAAAGGATGTTGAC
>JAJUHY010000165.1 GCA_029265735.1 Marinobacter segnicrescens
AGCAGATCCGTAAACGCGGTCTGATCCCCTTCTGGCACCTGCATAAGCACCGGCGGCAGATCCGTCTGGGCATTGATGGAGCGATTACTGTTGGCCTCCCGGTCCAGGTGAATGGCCAGACTGGGAATAAACGCCACCGGACGCCGGAAGTCCACCAGCCGATCCTGCACCTGCCCCTGCTCATCCAGCAAAGTCACCCGCCCCGCCAGGGACAGATCCCGGTCAAACCAGGGGTTCAGCAGCACACCACCGTAGACTTCCACACCCAGTTGATAGAAACCCTTGCGACGCAGCTCCGGGTTCGGCTTCACCTTCAGACAGGGACTGTCCGTATGCGCACCAACCATGCGAATGCCCGACTCCAGCGGAGAACGCTTCCCGGTCCGGAAGGCAACAATGGTGGAGCCGTTACGGATTACATAGTAACCCCGCCCCGGCCGCAGCTCCCATTCGTCCCGTTCATCCAACGCCTGAAAGCCGGCTTTGCCAAGGGCCTCGGCCATATTTTTGGTGGCATGCCAGGGAGTGGGTGAAGTAGACAGGAATTCAAGCAGGTTCTGATTAAAGCGGGTATGTTCCATAGAAATTCAACAGCTCTTACAAAATGCGGATAGGAAAGTATCGCACGGACCAAAGCCCACACTCCACTGAGCACTTCCCGAAAAGGCCCCAACACCGGACCTTAATTCTCAGGTAGACTGGCAAACCGCAGCCGCCAACCAAATTCACTGCGACTAAATATCAGTACGCCGAAACGAAGGAGATACCATGCCCCAGGGCATTCCCCACTTCCTGGATATTGAACACATCCAGACTGACGACCTCTTCTTCCCCACCGCCATCGCCTGGAGCCTGAGCGACGGCCGCATGAAAACCGTCGTCATCGAACCGGACGACAGCTGGCTTCCCGAAGACGCCGAGCTGGACGAAGACCAACTCCGGTACCTGCGGGAACAGGGTGTACCATTGATTGAACTGGCCCGGGACCTCCACGAAGACCTCCCCGACCAGCAGGTCTACACCGACGGCCTCGACCCGGACGAAACCCTCATCGACCTTATTTTCGACACCATCAAGGTACCGGTTCCCTTCGAACTTGCCCCACTTCAGGAACTGATCCCCGACATGGACCGGGATGCCCTCGAGGATCACCGCCGGGACCTGATGTTCGAGCACGGACTTGAGCCCCAGCTGCCGGAAAACGGCGTCTATGCCCTGCTCCTGCTTGCTCACCAGGAAGGCATCATCGAGATGCCGGAGATTGAAGCGGAGGACGACGACTGGTGACGCTCAGGCCCGGTGCCAGATATGCCAGCACTGGTGAATACGCGGATTACGCTGAAAATCCCGGTCCAGGGTAGAAGGCGTCACATCTTCCACCTCGAACAGCTCACTCAGATCCTCATCCAGCCGGAAGCGGCGGAAGTTATTGGAGAACACCAGCACCCCATCCGCCGTCAAACGCGTCATGGCCTGGCGGATAAGCCGGCCGTGGTCCCGCTGGATATCCAGTACGCCCTGCATCCGGGCTGAGTTGGAAAACGTCGGCGGGTCCATGAAGATCAGATCGAAGCGCTGGTCCGGGGTTGGCTTGTCCGCCAGCCACTTCAGACAATCTGCCTGCTCCACCCGGTGCTTGTCCGGATTGGCGCCGTTGAGAGCCAGGTTCGCCCGCGCCCACTCCACGTATGTCTTCGACATATCCAGACTCAGGGAGCGGCTGGCACCGCCGGCAACGGCCTGAACCGTGGCCGCACCGGTATAACAGAACAGGTTCAGAAAACGCTTGTTGCGGGCGTGGTCCCGCAGCCAGCGGCGAACGGGACGGTGATCCAGAAACAGGCCGGTGTCCAGATAATCCCGCAGATTCACCCGCAGGCGGCTGCCCAGCTCGTCCACCTCCATGAACTCCCCGGTTGCGGCCTGCTTTTCATATTGCCCTTTACCGGTCTGACGCTGACGCTGCTTGCATACCACATGCTCTGGCGCCACGGACAGGGCCTCCGGGATGACCGCCAGCGCCTCTGCCAGCCGCTCCCGGGCGCTCTTTTCGTCCACTGACCGGGGCGCGGCATATTCCTGCACGTGGACCCGATCGCCATAGATATCGATGGCTATGGCAAACTCGGGCATATCCGCATCGTAAAGGCGGTAGCACTGGATATTCTGCTTCCGCGCCCATTGTCCCAGGGTCTTCTGATTCTTTTTGAGGCGGTTGGCCAGCATCTGTGCCCGCTCGGGATGGCTGATTTTCGGGCGGAGATCTCCATGCCCCGCTACATCCCGCGGCCGTACGGTGTTGGCTTCGTTAACCTCGAACAGCAACAGCTGCGCCGGAATTTTTCCGTTGAAGAAGCGGTACTGCTTGTGGCTACGCAGACCGATGGCGTGGCCAAGCTCCGGTGCGCCGGTGAAGACTCCCAGCCGCCAGCCAACAAGATGTTCCCGCACCGCCTCACCCAGAGCCTGATACAAACCGCCCAACTGTTTACGCTCACTCAACCGCTCCCCATAAGGGGGGTTAACCAGAACCAGACCTGTTTCAGACCACTGCCCGTCACGATGAAAATCTTCCACCGCCCGAGCTTCTACGTGGACAATCCCTTCAAGTCCGGCCCGGGCGATGTTACGCCAGGCCGTGGCGATCACCCGGCTGTCCTGGTCATACCCGGTAAAGCGGGGGAGCACGCCCTGGCGCCCTTCCCAGGCCCGGCGCTCGGCCTCCTGGCGCAGTTCCAGCCATAACTCCGGCTGATGACCCAGCCAGCGCTCAAAACCAAATCGCCGCCGCAGCCGGCCCGGTGCCTGATCCAGCGCCATCAGCGCGGCCTCAATCAGCAGCGTACCCGACCCGCACATGGGGTCGATGAAGTCGCCCTTATCAGCGGCAATTTCCGGCCAGCCAGCCCGCATCAACAAGGCCGCCGCCAGGTTCTCCCGCACCGGCGCGATGCCCTTTTCCGTACGGTAGCCCCGCATATGAAGGCTGTCACCACTCAGGTCGATGGCAACGTGCAACTCCCCCCGATGCACCCGGGCAGACACGGTGATGTCCGGATCTTTCGCATCAACACTGGGCCGGATCGTGCCCTGACCCCGCAGCCGGTCAACCACGGCATCCTTTACCTTCTGAGTACCGTACTGGGTATTGCGGATCAGTTCGTTGGTGCCGGTAAACATCACCCGGAATTTACCGGTTACCGCCAGGTGCGACTCCCACGGGATGTCATAAACACCCTGATAAAGGGACTCGTTACTATCGGCGTTCACAGTAGCCAGGTGTAACAGAACCCGGTTCGCCAGCCTGGACCAGAGACAGGCCCGATAGCCCTGGACCAGCGTACCCCGGGCCCACACCCCTGCCGGAGCTGTTTTATAGGGGTCGAGCCCAAACGATTCCAGCTCGGTTTGCAGGAGGTTATCCATCCCTCTGGGACAGGTAACAAAGAATTCGTAGTGCTCGGCCAAGGGTAAACCTCCGGGAATAAGCAGACGCGTTTTTGCGCAGAATGCCATAGGGTATGCGGTTTTACGGTTACGGTAGCCCATGGTAACCGAGAGCGGATATTTCACATAAACATAACGAACACGTCATCTAGATGAAATAAGTACTGTACTCTTGCTGTCGTTTCGGCTTAGGGTGTATGTGACGCGTCATAAAAACGGGGCGCCAGGTGGCACCCCGACTCAGGATCCTGACTGCCTTGTCGGGAAAACACCCGGGACTCCAAGGGTCCGCTTTTTAAAAGGGTTTTTCCAGTCGACATCGGCAGACGTGTACACGCTTGTTCTGTAAATCCATGTTAGGTGAGGAACGGCATGAAAAGACAGAAAAGAGACATGTACGCTCGCGCATTCAAGCGGGGATATCAGGCCGGCGTGTCCGGTAAATCCAAGGATAGCTGCCCCCTGGACCATCCAGAATTCCGCCACGAGTGGCTGAGTGGGTGGCGGGAAGGACGCACCGATAACTGGGAAGGCATGACAGGCGTCTCCGGTATTCATCGACTTGCAGTTAACGGAACAACCTGAGCCATCCTGATAGAACCTGGGTGCTCCGGGCTGAAAGAATGTCTCTGATCAATGTTTTTTCGCTTTAACTAACGGAGACCTCCGCTTTCAGGCGGACACAAAAAACACACTCAACAGAATGATTTAAGCGGCGCTATATAAAGGCGTCGACATTACCACAACAGAGTAACGACAGGGGCGCACCGGCCCCCCTTCAACAATCGCCGGAACCTGAAATCGGGTCCACCCGACCCGAACCAGACATAAAAGAATGTAGCCACGGGGTTTATTCCCCGCACGGGCCCGCTCAGCGGGCCCTTCCTTTTTATCCGACCGGTACGTTTAGCCTCTGTCCGCCCGGATCGCCTCAACACTTTCCTTAATGAGTTCCGGCCCGCGGTAAATGAATCCGGTATACACCTGCACCAGGCTGGCACCCGCCCGGATTTTTTCCACCGCGTCGGCACCTTCGCGAATTCCACCGACGCCGATAATGGGGATCGTTTCCCCCAGCACCTCGTGCAGACCACGGATAACCCGGACGGATGCCTCCCGTACCGGGTCGCCGCTCAATCCACCTTCTTCGGCCCCGAAACGATGACCACGAACCGCGTCCCGGATAATGGTCGTGTTCGTGGCGACCACGCCGTCAATCCCGCCTTCCTTCAGGGCATTGGCCACAAACTCAATTTCATCGGTGTCCATATCCGGCGCGATCTTGACGGCCAGAGGTACGTACCGGCCGGTGGCACGATGCTGACTATGCTGCTCGCGCTTGATGGCATCCAGCAACCGCTTCAGGGAGTCGCCAAACTGAAGGTCCCGCAGTCCCGGTGTGTTGGGGGATGAGACGTTCACCGTAATGTAATCGGCAAAGTCATAGACCGCCGCAATCCCCTTACGATAGTCTGACTCCGCCTCGTTCGCCGGCGTCAGTTTGTTCTTGCCAACGTTGATGCCGAGGATGCCGCTGTAGCGACGTTTGGAAACCCGTGCCACCAGATAATCCAGGCCCTCGTTATTGAACCCCATGCGATTGATGATGGCGTGATGTTCCGGCAACCGGAACAGTCGCGGGG
>JAJUHY010000265.1 GCA_029265735.1 Marinobacter segnicrescens
AGCGGTGAAATGGAAAAACCGCAGGGCCAGAAAGCCGGTGTCGTCTTTTAGCGTGACCTGCAGGCTGCGGCGACGGCCCATGACCATATCCGCCCGCATAACGGTGCCCTCGACAACACCAGTGTCGCCGAGACGCAGGCTGCCCATGGGGATAATCCGGGTGCGGTCTTCGTACCGATGGGGAAGATGAAACAGCAGGTCCTGAAGCGAGTGGATACCCAGCTTCGCCAGGGTGCCGGCAAGGGCATTGCCGACACCCTTGAGGGTGGTGACTGGCAGGTCTTCCAATGACACCATAGGCTCGTCGTCAGCTGCCTGCTGCGGCCAGGCCGGGTTTCTCTTTGCCGGCCTTTTCGATGACCCGGCACTGACTGGCCGCCAGCGACAGCACATCGATGGCTTTCGGACGGGGGAACGTTACCCGCCAGGCCAAAGCCACCGTCCGGAACGGAACCGGTGGGACAAATGGGCGGACTGCGAGGATATCGTCGTCATAAGGAACCGCGGTAGCGGCTGAAAGCGGCAACACGGTGACCCCCAGGCCCGAAGCGACCATATGGCGGATGGTTTCCAGCGAGCTTCCTTCCGTCACCAGCGACGGGCCTGAGCCGTTGGACGTACGCTCAGCCAGGGTTTCCACCAGTGGTGGGCAGGATTCCAGCACCTGGTCCCGGAAGCAATGCCCCGGTCCCAGCAGCAGCAACTGCTCACCAGCCAACTGTTCCGCGGTCAGCGCTTTTTCTTTCGCCAGCCTGTGGTCACCAGGCAGCAGAATAACGAATGGCTCGTCGTACAGCGGCATGGTCACCACTTCCGGCTCTTCAAAGGGGAGCGCGATGATAATGGCGTCCAGATCGGACTGCCGCAGTTTCTGACGCAGATTGCCGGTATAGCTTTCTTCGATATAAAGCGGCATTTCCGGTGCTGCACGGTGCAATTCCGGAAGCAGGTGAGGAAACAGGTAGGGTCCGATGGTATAGATGGCACCAACCCGAAGGGGCGACCCCAGCTGGTTCTTGCCGTCCTCCGCCAGGTCACGGATCACGCTCACCTGATCCAGGACTTTCTGGGCCTGTTCTACAATCCGGATACCGGTTTCCGTTACGCGGATGCTACTCTTGCTGCGTTCAAACAGCGGAACACCCAGCTCTT
Organism: Marinobacter segnicrescens; assembly: GCA_029265735.1. GTDB lineage: Bacteria > Pseudomonadota > Gammaproteobacteria > Pseudomonadales > Oleiphilaceae > Marinobacter > Marinobacter segnicrescens_A. Next base: position 1,153 of record JAJUHY010000265.1, read on the forward strand.
CCTCCAGCTTTTTTACCGCAACGCTGAGGGTCGGCTGGCTGACATGACAGCGTTCCGCGGCCCGCCCAAAATGCTTTTCCCTGGCAAGCGTGACAATGTAACGTAGTTCGGTCAGGGTCATGACAGGCTCCAGTTGCTCTTAATGGGTTCAAGGATAAGGATTGAAATAGACTATGGCAATCTCTGCAGATAAGCCCCGCCCTCACATCCTCGTTGCCGGCTGCGGCGCACTCGGTGGCGTTATCGCCAGTGATCTGTCTAAAACCGCGGAAGTCTGGGGTATGCGCCGCACCGCCAGCGCCGTGCCTCCGGGCGTTCACCCTGCGCCGGCGGATCTGCTGGACCCTGCAGCGGTGGCCAGGGCGGTGCCGCAAAGCCCGGATATCGTGATCTATTGCCTGACCCCGTCACGCTACGACGATGCCGGTTACCGCGCCGCGTACGTGGAAGGCCTGAACAACCTGCTGGTAGCCATTGACCGTTCCAGCCTGAAGCGGCTGTTTTTTATCAGCAGCACCAGTGTCTACAGCCAGGATGATGATTCCGAAGTCGATGAAAACAGCCCGGTCTCGCCGGCGCGTTTCAGTGGTCAGCGCATTCTGGAAGGTGAGCAACTGGCACTGAATAGCGGAATACCCGCCACCGTAATTCGCTACAGCGGCATTTACGGACCCGGCCGGGGACGTTTCCTGCAGTCAGTTATTAACGGCGAGCTGAACCCGGATTCTCCCGGGCCCTACACCAATCGGATTCACGAGCAGGATGCCGCGGCGGCGTGTGTGCATCTGGTACACCGCGCCCTGCAAGGTCAGCCCCTGGAAAACTGCTACGTGGCGAGCGATGAGGAACCGGTCAGGCTGGACGAGGTTGTCGGCTGGATTCGCCAGCAGCTACCCTGTCAGCCACCAGCTGCAGACGGTCGCCGGGGCGGGCGCGGCGGCAGCAAGCGCTGTAGCAACCAGCGCCTGCTGAACTCCGGCTTCCGCTTTACCTATCCGGATTTCCGCAGCGGTTACCAGCCGATGATCGAAGCGCTCCGGAACAAACCGGTCAGCTGATCACCATAATCGCGTCCATTTCTACCGGTACGCCCTTGGGCAGTGCGGCAACGCCAACGGCGGCGCGTGCCGGGTATGGCTGCTGAAAATAAGTGGCCATGACTTCGTTAACAATGGCGAAGTTGGCGAGGTCGGTCATATAGATGTTCAGTTTGACGATGTCCTGCAGGCTGCCGCCAGCGGCCTCACATACGGCTTTCAGGTTCTCAAACACCCGCCGCGTCGCGCCGGCAAAATCGCCAGGAACAACCTCCATGGTTGCCGGGTCAAGGGGAATCTGTCCGGAAAGATACACGGTATTGCCCACCTTGATGGCCTGGGAATAGGTACCAATAGCGGCGGGTGCCTGGTCTGTCTGGATAATCGACTTGTTACTCATGAATTGGCGTCCTTGTACAAATATTGATTTGGGTCCGGGAAACCTTCTAACTGTAATCAGCTCTCCGTGTCCTAATTTCTTACCCGGCTGATCTGGGTGACCGCACGGATATTCCGTATCCGGCGCATTACCCGGGCGAGGTGCCGGCGCCCGCTGACATGAATGACCAGGCTGGCGATGCTCAGGCGGGCGTTCTGTTCTTCAACGTTGATGCGCTCGATATTACCATCCGCCATGACAACGGCATTGGCCAGCTCCGCGATGACGCCCCGCTGACGCTCCAGCTCTACCCGTAGCTCAACCGAGAACTCATCGGTGATGTCCTTGGCCCAGGTCAGCTGCATCAGATGGGCGCGGCCTTCTTTGCTGTCCGGCAGACGACCGCAGGTGTCCGTATGAATGACCAGACCGTGACCGGAGTCCATCACCCCAACCACCGGATCCCCAGGAATCGGCTTGCAGCAACTGGCGAAGCGCACCAGCAGGCCCTCGGTGCCGCGTATGGTAATGGCACTGCCCTTGCGCTCGGCTGCGCCAGCGGTGGTGCTGGCTTCCAGGGCGCCCGTATCGGCCCCGGGCTCGCCGGCTACCAGCTGACGGGCAATAAGGTAAGCCATGCGGTTGCCCAGACCAATCTCACTCAACAGATCATCGAAGCTGGCCATCTGGTTATGATCAGTGACGGCGCGGATCTGCCCCGGACTGAATTCTGACAATTTCTTGCCAAAGGCGTGAAGCGATCGTTTCAGTAACGTCTTGCCCAGTTCCACCGACTCGGTGCGGCGCTGTGCCTTGAGTGCATGACGGATACTGCTGCGGGCCTTGCCGGTAACTACAAAGCTGAGCCAGGCCGGATTGGGCCGGGCGTTGGGGGCGGTAATGACCTCGACCGTCTGGCCGCTCTGCAGGGGCTGACTCAGTGAGCCCAGGTTGCGGTTGATACGACAGGCCACGCAGGCATTGCCGATGTCGGTGTGAATGGCGTAGGCGAAATCTACGGCGGTAGCTCCTGAAGGCAGCTCCAGAATCTTGCCCCGGGGGGTAAACACATAGACCTCGTCG
>JAJUHY010000289.1 GCA_029265735.1 Marinobacter segnicrescens
CGAAGTCATCAAGAATCAGCCGCGCTCCGGTTTCCCGCAAGGCACTCAGCAGGGCACGCAGGGCCTGGGGCTCTTCGTTCAGCAACGGGGCCGGCAACTCAAGCTCCAGCCGATCCGGCAGCACACCGGTTTCGGTAATGATCTGGCGGAACAGATCAAGGAAGCCGGGGTCGGTGACCTGGCGCACGGAAAGGTTCACGGCCACCCGCAGGCGCTCAAAGCCTGCCCGTTCCAACGCCTGTATCTGGATGCAGGCCTGTCGCAACGCCATCTCGCCGAGGCGAATGATCAGACCGGTTTCTTCCGCCAGCGGGATAAACTGCTGCGCAGAAATCAGGCCCCGCTCCGGATGCTGCCAGCGCAGGAACGCTTCCACACCCACCACCTGCCGGGCATGGATGTCTACCTTGGGCTGGTAGTGCAGCACAAAGCGATCCTCGTCCAGTGCGCGGGTCAGCTCTTCCTGTTGCAACAGCCGGCGGGCGGCCTGAAGGTTCATGGAGGGAGTAAAGAACTGATAGTTGTTACGCCCCCGCTCCTTGGCCCGGTACATGGCCAGGTCAGCGTATTTCATCAGCACGCCGGGGTCGTCGCTGTCGTGGGGAATCATGGTGACACCGATGCTGACGGTAATGTTCACTTCATGCTCATTCAGCCGTACGCGCTGACACAGACGCCGAAGGATCGTCTCAGCCACCTTGGCGGTAGCCTCTGGCCCGCTAATACGGGAAAGCAGCACCACGAACTCGTCGCCTCCCAGCCGGCCTACGGAGTCCTCCTCCCGGACGCAGCCGGTAAGCCAGCCGGCCACATGCTCAAGCAACTGATCGCCAGCATCGTGACCGAGAGTATCGTTGATCCGCTTGAAACCGTCGAGGTCAAGGAACATCAACGCAGCGGACTCCTGGCTACGGCGACTGCGACGGACCACATGGGCCAACCGGTCACGGAATAGCTGGCGGTTGGCAAGGCCGGTGAGCGGATCATAGAATGCAAGCCGGTGCAGCTCAGACTGGGCGGCCCGCAGCTGGGTAAGGTCCCGCAGGCTGAGCACCACTCCCTCTACCCCCGGCACATCCAGCATGGAGGTATACTGGCCTTCCATTTCCCGCCACTCCCCGGCCGCATCCCGGATCCGCACCCGCACCACCGGCATCTGCTGGCCGGGGTGTTTTCTCGCCTCGCGGAAGCAATCCTGCAGACGCGGCCAGTCATCACTGTGCACCCGGGGTTTCGAGGGCTCATCACGGGCATTGTCCGGCTCATAACCGAGAATGCTGTAACAGGACGGGCTGACGTAAGTGGTCCGGCCCCTGCGATCCATAACGACGGTAATATTGCTGGCACCTTCGGTAATAGCCCGGTAATGCCCCGCACTCATCTGGGCAATAACCCGGGAGCAGATCAGTGCCAGGGAAAAGGCGAACAGCAGCAGGCTGACCAGAATGCCTGAGCCAAGGACAATGGCTGGCCGCGAGTCGGAGGCAAGGAAGTCAAAGGCTGGGGTCGACCGGGTCTGGATCAACCAGGTCCGTCCGCCGTACTCGATCTTCTGCGTTTTCTCGAAACTGAACTCCTCATCGAGGGAACCCAGGTGCGAGCCATACATCTGACTCTCACGCACAGGGTCTGTCCCGTCAAAGATACGCACATCCAGAAAAGGGGAAATCAGCCCGACAATACCATCCAGTAGATGATTGGTCCGGAAGGCGCTAAACACGAAACCCTTCAACAGCATACGTCGTTCACTCAGTGAGTGAGGCTCAACGCCGCCGTGATAGATGGGGTAATACATCAGGAAGCCGGCCTGGTCTTCCCCCATCTCTTCCTGAACCAGAACAACTTTACCGGTGACAATCGGGCTTGCGGTATCCCGGGCCCGCTCCATGGCACGGCGATGAATCTCATCCTGATAGGCGTCATAGCCGAAGGCACGACGGTTACGTTCCGTTGCCGGTTCCAGATACACCACCGGGTGGAACTCCTCCCTCACCCCGGCGGGGCGTACCAGGTAATCCTCGAAGCCTTCGTCTTTCAACGCCTGCAGATGGGCGTCGAGCTCATGAATCAGGATACGGCGGGTATAACCAATGCCCTGGATGCCCGGGTAATAGCGATCAATATTGACCTGACCGATGTAGGTTCGCCACTCGTCCCGGGACACATCCCCGGCAACGGAAAACAGCCCGGCACTACCCGCCAGCACCTGTTCGTAGTTAAGCAGGCGCTCTTCAATGGCGGTCTTGAGCTGGACAGACTGGGTAAGAAACCGGCTGGCAGTGCGGTCCTCTACAAGCCGCATGGAAAGGACCCAGAGGGCGATGGTCACGGCCAGCGCTACGAACAGCACCAGCCATGCCATACGGGCGTAGCGGGGACGAAGCAGGTCCCGTAGTGCAATGTCCTTCTTATTGATCATGCCCTATCCCTGGAACTCAACGGTTCTCCGACTGCGAGGCCCGGAGTCTGACCGGAAGCTGATTATATTGCCAGAACTTGCGCGGAAGCTTAGCACAACAATGTGCTGTGTGTCGCAATTCTGGACAGGGCCAATGATTACGGGAGAGGAAGTCAGACGATGCCGGCGGTAAGCGAAAATCGCTCCGACCGCCGGCATTCTGTTGCAGATCAGCTAATCAGGGCTTCATCACCAGATAGGACGCCCGGCCCTGACGGATGATGCGAACCGACACGGCCCGGTCCGAAGGCAGGTTGTCGACCGCTTGCCTGAAGTCATCAATATTATTGACAGGCTGGCGGTTCAGCTCCGTGATGACGTCGTTGCGGCGGATGCCTGCCTGGAAGGCGGCACCACGGCCCACTTCGGTGACGAGAACGCCACCTTCAATATCCAGTCGACTGGCGAGCTGCTCCGGCAGAGGCTCCACCGTCATACCCAGCGGCCCCGAAGACGGACCGGTCGGACCACCGGGACCGGCGGATGCGGTCTCTTCTTCCGGCAGGCGGCCGATCTCAACTTCAATATTGCGCTGTTTGCCCTGACGCAGAACCGTCAGGTCCACCTCGTCACCCACGGGTGTGCGGCCGACCATTGGCGGCAGGTCAGCGGACCGTTCAATATCTTCGCCCTCAAACGCCAGTACAATGTCCCCGGCCTGAAGTCCTGCCTTCTGGGCCGGTGAATCCGGCATGACTTCCGCGATCAGGGCGCCACGGGGCCGGCTCAGCCCAAAGGACTCTGCCAGATCCCGGTTGACCTCCTGGATGAGCAC
>JAJUHY010000312.1 GCA_029265735.1 Marinobacter segnicrescens
CAGGAGGCCTCTCACCAGAAAGCCATCAAGGAAGAGCTGGAGTGGGTTCGCTCCAACGCCAAGGGCCGCCAGTCCAAGAGCAAGGCCCGTCTGGCCCGCTTCGAGGAGATGAGCTCCCAGGAGTTCCAGAAGCGCAACGAAACCAACGAGCTCTACATTCCGCCCGGCCCCCGTCTGGGCAATAAGGTCATTGACGTTAACGGCATCAGTAAAGCCTTTGGCGACCGGCTGCTGTATGAAGACGTTTCCTTCAGCGTTCCTGCCGGCGCCATTGTAGGCATTATCGGCGGTAACGGTGCCGGTAAGTCCACCCTGTTCCGGATGATTGTCGGCGAAGACAAGCCAGACTCCGGCTTTATCGAGGTAGGCGAAACCGTGGAGCTGGCCTACGTGGACCAGATGCGGGACCTGGACGGCAGCAAGACCGTCTGGGAAGAGCTCAGCGATGGCCAGGACATTATTCGGGTGGGCAACTACGAAACCCCGTCCCGGGCTTACGTAGGACGCTTCAACTTCAAGGGCACGGACCAGCAGAAGCGCGTTGGCGACCTGTCCGGGGGCGAGCGCAACCGCCTGCACCTGGCCAAGCTGCTGAAACAGGGCGGCAACGTCCTGCTGCTGGACGAACCCACCAACGACCTGGACGTGGAAACCCTGCGCGCCCTGGAAGAAGCCCTGCTGAACTTCCCGGGCTCCGTACTGGTGATCTCGCACGACCGCTGGTTCCTGGACCGGGTAGCCACCCATATCCTGGCGTTCGAGGACGACGGCGACGTGATCTACTTTGAAGGCAACTTCACCGAATACGACGCTGACTACAAGAAGCGCAAGGGTGATTCCGCACTGCAGCCCAAGCGCATGAAGTACAAAAAGCTGGCATAACAGCACCCGGAGCCGGCCCCAGCGCCGGCTCTCTTCTCTGCCTCTATCACCTCTCGACGGAAACCTCTGCCATGGCGAAAGCAAAAACGGCGTTTGTCTGTACCGAATGCGGCGCGGATTACTCCAAATGGCAGGGCCAGTGCACCGCCTGCCAGGCCTGGAACACAGTAACTGAAGTACGCGGCGTTTCCGGCCCGGGCAAAGGCGCCCGCAGCGCCCGGTTTGAGGGCTACGCCGGCACCCTTTCCGAAATCCGCACTCTGGATGACGTCAGCCTGACCGAACAGCCCCGCATCAGCACCGGCATGCAGGAGTTCGACCGGGTACTGGGCGGCGGCCTTGTTGAAGGCTCCGCCGTTCTCATGGGCGGCCACCCCGGCGCCGGTAAAAGTACGCTGCTGCTACAGGCAGTATGCCAGCTGGCCGCCAGCCATCCTGCCCTGTACGTGACCGGTGAGGAATCCCTGCAACAGGTCGCCATGCGCGCCCGCCGGCTGGGACTGCCCACCAGCGATCTGAAAATCCTGTCTGAAACCTCCGTCGAGCGGTTATTGCAGGTAGCCGAAACGGAAAAACCCCGCATTCTGGTGATCGACAGTATTCAGGTCATGCACGTGGCGGATATCGAATCCGCTCCCGGTTCGGTGTCCCAGGTGCGGGAAAGCGCCGCGTTTCTGACCCGGTTTGCCAAGCAGACTGGAACCATCCTCCTGCTGGTTGGCCATGTCACCAAGGACGGCAGCCTGGCCGGCCCGAAGGTGCTGGAGCATATGATTGACTGCTCCATTCTGCTGGAGGGCTCCAGTGACAGCCGCTACCGCACCCTGCGGGGCATCAAGAACCGTTTCGGCGCGGTCAATGAGCTTGGGGTGTTCGCGATGATGGAACAGGGCCTGAAGGAGGTCCGCAACCCCAGTGCCATTTTTCTGAACCGGGGAGAAGAAGCTGCCCCTGGCAGTGTGGTGATGGTGATCTGGGAAGGAACCCGCCCGATGCTGGTGGAGATTCAGGCGTTGGTGGACATGGCCCAGGGCAGCTACCCGAGACGGGTGGCGGTGGGCACGGACCAGAACCGTCTGGCGATGTTGCTTGCGGTTTTGCACCGGCACGGCGGTATGCATGTGGCGGATCAGGATGTGTTTGTGAACGTGGTAGGCGGGGTGAAGGTGACGGAGACAAGCGCTGATCTGGCGCTGCTGGCGGCTATTGTGTCGTCGTTCCGCGACCGGGCCCTGCCCCAGGATCTGGTGATTTTCGGTGAGGTCGGTCTGTCCGGCGAGATTCGCCCGGTTCCGTCGGGGCAGGAGCGGATTTACGAGGCAGCGAAGCATGGTTTTACACGGGCACTGGTGCCGAAGGCCAATGCACCCCGGAAGGCAGTTGAGGGGATGAAGGTGATTCCGGTGACGAAGCTCAGTGAGGCTTTGTCGGCATTGGAGGAACTTTGATGGGCTCTGGCCCTGATCAGCCAGCGTGACAGCCAGCCAGCTGCAAAGACCTTAGTAGCCTGATTTTCCTGGTGCCTGGGCCATCAGGTCGATAACACTTTTCCGGACACGCCGTGAATCCATCCCTGGAGGCTCTTCAAAAACGTCCCTGTTTTTGAAGGTCCGGAAAAGTGTTCTCAACCCGATGGCCTTCCAACGGATGAGATATCGCCAAAGCGTTTTTTTCTCTGGTCGACATTCAGTGGATTCGGCAACTCCAGAGGTCTATAGTCGAGAAGACTACAATAATGGCCTGGGAGTCACGAAATGGCCGGAGAAGAACCAGAAAAACGCAGGTTCCAGCGAATTCAGTTTGATGCCCCTTGCGAGCTGTATTGGCAGGATGATGTGCAAACCGCAGAGGTGTTGGACATTTCCCTGAAAGGTGTGCTGGTCGGTCGGCCGCCAGGGTGGGCCGCGTCGGAAGGCGAACCCTGTGAACTGACTGTCCATCTGAATGATCACGAGAGCGCCATTGTTATGGCGGTCGTCCTCAGACATATTGAGCCAGACCGGCTCGGCTTCAAGATTGACTATATCGAC
>JAJUHY010000120.1 GCA_029265735.1 Marinobacter segnicrescens
CACTGACGGGAAAGCCTTCGCCTTCCACGGCATCCAGAACCCGGTCCGGTGTCAGATCGTCATAAGGGTGGCTGCTGGCGCTGGCCGGTTGATCGTCAGCGGACATGGGGCTCCTGCAAGTGATTACGGAAATTGAGCTACAGTATACCGGTTCCGCCTCAGACAATTCAGTAGCCTGGAGACGAAGTTTTGGAAACCCTGCACATCGATACGGTGGTGATTGGCGCTGGTGTGGTGGGGCTGGCAATTGCCAGAGAACTCGCCCTGGCGGGGCAGGAAGTCGTCCTGCTGGAGCAGGGGCGTTACTTTGGGGAGGGAATATCCTCTCGTAACAGCGAAGTGATACACGCTGGAATCTATTATCCTGCTGATTCCCTCAAGGCCAGACTGTGCCTGCAGGGGCGCGAGCGCCTGTATGATTACTGCCGCTCCCGGGCTATCGGTTATCGCCAGACCGGCAAGTGGATCATTGCAGGCCCGGACCAGCTGGCTGAGCTTGAACAGGTACACAGGGCTGCCACTGCCAACGGCGTAGATCTGGAGCCTGCCGGAGCGTCTCAGATCACCCGCAGCTTGCCGCAAGTCCGGGCCGCGGCCGGGCTCTACTCTCCGCGCACCGGCATCATCAGCAGCCATGAGCTGATGGTGTCCCTGCTGGCAGACCTGGAAGCCGCCGGCGGCCAGTTAATCTGTCAGGCGCCAGTGGTAGCGGCAGCCAGCGATGGCCGGGGCCATGAGCTGGAAGTTGGAGGAAGCTCCCCCTGTCGGATCCGCTGCTCTCGCGTTGTTAACTCGGCAGGACTGGACGCCATTGCTCTGGCGCGCCGCTGGCGGGGGTACGATCTTTTGCTCTGCCCGGAGCCCTGGTATGCCCGAGGGGTGTACTTTGCCTACAGTGGCCAGCATCCGTTTACGACCCTGGTTTATCCCGTACCCGAGCCCGGCGGACTGGGGGTTCACCTGACCCTGGATCTTGCCGGACAGGCCCGGTTCGGGCCGGATGTGGAATGGATCTCTGAGCCAGACTACTCGGTGAGCCTGAGTCGTAAGCAGTCTTTTGTGACTTCGGTGCAGCGCTGGTGGCCAGGGCTGCAGCCAGACCGCTTGCAACCAGCCTACGCCGGCGTCCGCCCCAAGCTGGCTGGCCCTGACAGCGGGTTTGTTGATTTCCGCATTGATGATGTGGAGCACCACGGCATCGAAGGGCTGGTGCATCTGTTCGGCATTGAATCACCCGGTCTGACTGCCAGCCTCGCCATCGCCGCCTATGTCCGGGAACGGCTGGTCTGACGAGCCGCCGCCCGCCGGGGTCCGGGCCAGGGCCCAGATTTCTACCCGCACGGCGCCATGGCGGCGTAGCAGGGTCGCGAGGGTGCCCGCGGTTGCGCCGGTGGTAACGACGTCGTCGACCAGCGCAACCTGAGCTGGTACCTGGCCCTGAATCTCAAACAGACCTCTCAGATTCGTCAGCCGCTGCTTGCGGTCCAGCCCAGACTGGGGGAGGGCTTTGCGAGTTCTCTGAATCAGGCGGTCTGTCCATGGTATGCCGGTCTGCCGGCTGATCGCCGCAGCAATTTCGGCAGCCTGGTTAAAGCCCCGCTTTCGTTGCCGCTTACGGTGCATGGGCGCCGCGATCAGCAGATCGGGCCGACGTTCTGGGTCCCGGTTTAGTAACATTGCCGCCTGAGCTCCCATTTCATGCAACAACGGTCGGGCATACTGCCGCTGCCCCCGATACTTGTAGCGACCGATCATCCGGTCCACCGGAAACTCGTAACGCCAGGGTATAAACGCCCGGCAGTAGTCGGGCTGCTGTTTCAGACACTGGCCGCAAGTCGGGGACTGTCTGCTCCTTATCAGCGGCAGAGGCAGGCCGCAGCGAACACAACAGCGGTCGTTAACGGGAAGGTCGTCCCGGCACCCTTCACATAGCCCTTTGCGGGTATCTGGCCCAAGGCAGGTAACGCATAGCTCAGGCAGCAGCAGCTCATGAGTTCTGGTGAGTACTCGCCGTGAATGGTTAACCAAATATGGAATTCTGGTTGACAGGATGTGCCAGGGCTTTATCATGCGGTTTGTCCGTAAACCTGAATTGATAAAAAAGTTAACAGGAAAATGACATGACCGCTACTGCCCTTCGTCACGACTGGTCCCTGCAGGAAATCCGCGACCTGTTCGCCCTTCCGTTCAACGATCTGATCTTCCGGGCCCAGACTGTGCACCGGCAGTTTTTTGATCCCAATGAAGTGCAGGTCAGCACGTTGCTGTCCATCAAAACCGGCGCCTGTCCGGAAGACTGCAAATACTGTCCTCAGAGCGGTCATTACAACACCGGACTGGAAAAGGAAAAGCTGCTGGAAATCGAAAAGGTTGTGGCCGAGGCTCGCGCGGCGAAAGAGAAGGGTGCATCCCGTTTCTGTATGGGCGCCGCCTGGCGGAGTCCCACCAAAAAGGACATGCCCTACGTCACAGAAATGGTCCGGCAGGTGAAATCACTGGGCCTGGAAACCTGCATGACCCTGGGTATGCTCAACGATGACCAGGCGGTTGAGCTGGCGGAAGCCGGGCTGGACTACTACAACCACAACCTGGATACCTCCCCGGAATACTACGGTGAGATCATCACCACCCGCACCTATCAGGATCGTCTGGATACCCTGGAACGGGTGCGTAAGGCGGGGATGAAAGTCTGCTGCGGCGGCATCATGGGCATGGGCGAAGACGCGGATGACCGCGCCGGCCTGCTGATGCAACTGGCGAATCTGCCGCACCACCCCGAGAGCGTGCCCATCAACATGCTGGTGAAGGTTGCTGGCACTCCCCTGGAAAAGGCCGACGACCTTGATCCCTTTGAATTCGTACGCACCATCGCCGTGGCCCGCATCCTGATGCCCCAATCCCATGTGCGGCTGTCCGCGGGGCGGGAGAATATGAACGACCAGATGCAGGCACTGTGCTTCCTGGCGGGGGCCAACTCCATTTTCTACGGAGAGAAACTGCTCACCACGGCTAACCCGGAGGCAGACCACGACCGTCAGCTGTTCACCCGTCTGGGAATTCGGCCAGAAGAACGCGGGGTTAACCACACCGAGGAAGAGCACGAAGAAGCGCTGGTGCATGCTCTGGAAGAAGAGCGTAACCGCCACCTGTTCTACGACGCAGCCCGGAGCGCCTGACGTGCGGGATTTCGCGACTGAACTGCAGCAGCGCCGTGACGCCGGCCTCTATCGGACACGCCGACTGGTAGACGGCCCCCATCAGCCGGCACTGACTACGGACGGCGAGCCGGTGCTGGCGTTCTGCTCCAACGATTACCTTGGTCTGGCTTCCCATCCGGAGCTGGTATCCGCCGCTGCGGCAGGGGTGGCCCGTTACGGAGTCGGCGGGGCAGCATCGCACCTGATCTGCGGCCACCATAGTGAGCACCACCGCCTGGAAGAACGCCTTGCCGAATTTACCCGGCGCTCCGGTGCACTGTTTTTCTCTACCGGCTTTATGGCCAATCTTGGTGTGATCACGGCACTGGCGGGGAAGGGCGACACTATCTTCTCGGATTCCCTCAACCACGCCTCAATCATTGATGGTTGCCGACTGAGTGGCGCCAGCGTACAGGTCTATCCCCATGGCGATACCGAAGCGCTGGAGGCGCAGTTGGCAAAGACCCAGGGACACAAACTGGTGGTCACCGACGGCGTATTCAGCATGGATGGGGATGTGGCACCGTTGCGAGAACTTGCGAAACTGTGTCGTCAGTATGGCGCTCTGCTGGTGGTGGATGACGCCCACGGCTTCGGCTGTGTCGGGCCCGAAGGCCGCGGTGCTGTGTTGCAGGCGGGACTCAGTGAAGACGAGGTTCCGCTGGTAGTAGGCACCCTGGGCAAGGCGTTTGGCACCAGCGGGGCCTTTGTCGCCGGCCCGACGATGCTGCTGGATTACCTGGTACAGAAGGCCCGCTCCTACATCTATACCACCGCCATGCCGCCGGCCCTGGCAACCGCGTCCTGCCGCAGCGTGGATCTGGTTGAGCAGGGGGAACAGCGGAGAGAACACCTGGCCAGGCTGATCGGGCGTTTTCGGCGAGAGGTATCAGACATGGGTTATCAGCTGATGCCATCATTGACTCCCATCCAGCCCATCATGATCGGTGACCCGCACCAGGCAATGGCTTTGAGCCAGTCACTGGAGAAACGGGGTATCCTGGTCACCGCCATCCGGCCACCAACCGTTCCCCAGGGTGAATCCCGGCTGCGAGTCACCTTCAGTGCCGCCCATACCAACGACCAGCTTGACCGGTTGCTGGACGCCCTGAAAATGTTCGCTCCCCAGCGTATCCGGGAATCTGCGTAAAGCGGGCCCGACGGAAGGGGCCCTGACTATACCGGCACCGGGCCTGGACATCCGTCGCCGGATCTTGACCGAAACCTGCTACTGATCCCTCGAGGAGTACCCGTGGCCCGCCGAACCTATTTTGTAACCGGCACCGATACTGAAGTCGGTAAAAGCGTCGTTTCCGCTGCCATCCTGCGGAAAGCGGCAGACCTGTCCCTGAGAACCGTAGCAATGAAGCCGGTCGCCTCGGGCTGCGAACAGACTCCCGGCGGTCTCAGAAACGAAGACGCGCTGCTGCTGATGGACCACATGACGGAAACGGTTCCCTATGAACAGGTCAACCCCGTCGCACTCGAACCCGCCATCGCCCCGCACGTTGCTGCCCGGCAGGCCAACCGGCAGGTCACCGTCCAGCGCCTTGCCGGGTTCGCCCGGGGCCTGATGATGAAGCCCGCTGATCTGATGCTGATAGAAGGAGCAGGTGGCTGGCGGGTTCCACTGAATGAACGGGAGCTCTACTCCCAGTTGCCGGCTGAGCTGAACCTGGGGGTCATCGTCGTGGTACCGTTGCGCCTGGGATGTATTAACCACGCGCTACTCACCGTCGAAGCCATCCGCCGGGACGGCCTGACCGTGGCCGGCTGGGTCGCCAACCGGCCTGATGAAGTCCAGATGAGCTGCGAGGATGAAACCCTGGAATTTCTGCGTAGCCACCTGCATGCCCCGTGTCTCGGGATACTCCCCTGGCTGTCAGAACTCAATATTGCAGAGCTCGCCAGCCAGTTGGATATCCAGCCATTGGTGGCAACAACAGAATCCCGTTAACGCAATACATCTGCCGCCCCCTTGCTCCTCCACCGTAGTCAGCCGGCTCGAAAGTCGGAGCCCCCCAAAGTAAATCCCCATAGTAACACTCCATATCGAAGACCAACGCTATTGCAAATACGGCCATTCAGTAGCAGTACAGCAAGTAAGTTCCTGAACAGTGACACCGGTCCGGTACCGATATCAAAACCTCCAATACCTGCCTCCCGAAATCCGTTAAGGTAGCGCCACTCAAACTCACCGGCCCTACCCATCCTGCAACAACCACACGCTACCATGGCCTGCGTGAAGTGTGATGACCTCTGCAAGTAACCCGAAACCGACCCGAACCGGGGGATTTTTGTTCCTCGGAACCCTTGACAACAATGGGGCGATAAACGTATGTTTCAAACAACCGTTTGAAGCGCCCGGGTTTAGCAGAACCACCACCGGTAAAGCTTCAGACCCGGGACTGTCAGATACCCTGGACCACGACAGTCTTAACCTTTTGATCTTCGACTCACTTAACGTGGGTCGACCGAAGTGAGGTGAGTTTCATGGCCGAATATAAAGCGCCACTGCGTGACATCCGATTTGTAATGAACGAACTGCTCAACAGCGAGCAGCACTATGCCACATTGCAGGGCGGCGAAGAGGCCACCCCCGATATGGTGGACGCCATCATTCAGGAAGGCGCCAAGTTCTGCGAACAGGTACTGGCACCGCTGAACCAGGTCGGTGACCGCGAAGGTTGTACCTGGAGCGAAGACGGCGTGAAAACCCCCACCGGTTTCCGGGAAGCCTATGAGCAGTACGTAGAAGGCGGCTGGCCGTCCATGACTTCTGACCCTCAGTACGGGGGTCAGGGCCTGCCGAGCTCCATCGGAATCGTCATGAGCGAAATGGTCGGTACCGCCAACTGGTCCTGGGGAATGTACCCGGGACTGAGCCACGGTGCCATGAACACCCTGGAAGCCCACGGTACCGAAGAGCAGAAGCAAACCTACCTCACCAAGTTGATCAGCGGTGAGTGGACCGGCACCATGTGTCTGACTGAGCCCCATTGCGGCTCTGACCTGGGAACCCTGCGCACCAAGGCCGAGCCCGACAGCGACG
>JAJUHY010000226.1 GCA_029265735.1 Marinobacter segnicrescens
ACGACGTACGAGTGGCGAGAAGGTCAGTTTTTCAGGTACCATTTTGGAAGCGGCTGTTGGTGCTTGGTGGATTGGTTAGGTTCTTGAAACCATAGCACTTTCAGCCGCTTTCTTTTATCCCCTATGAGAAATCCGGGCTAGTATGCATGGGGCTATCAGGAACAATCGCCTGTTGTATCACTGCCAGTGCAAGCATCCCCTCCGCGCCGGCGGAGCGAAGGCGCGAGCAGTACAAGCCTGCAGAGGAAACCGCCGCCGCCGATAGCCACGAGAATTGGTGCCCATGCGCCATGCCAAGTGGAGTCGGACGCCAAATCTACCTGCCAGAAGCCAAAGCCTGTCAGTAGTAAGAAAAAAATAAGCGAGCGCACAGCGGGCCACCTCCCGACGTTGGATACGCCTCCGAGATTATCGCACGTTTTGCTGCTGAGTTTTGTGAGTGAACAGCGCGGAACACCAGCCACCAGCGTTTTTGAGGCCGTCGAATCCGCTTTGAGAACTAGTTGAAGCAGAAAGGCACTGATGTGTCCATTGCTCAGGGTGCTCCTTTCGGTGCAAAGGTCAAAAATTTCGCACGATGAAAGCGGCTCTGAAAGCCGTGGACACACCATGGACACAAATTGGACACAGACAAATAAAAAAGGCCTGCGTTTTCACGCAAGCCCTTGAAAAATATGGCGCGCCCGAGAGGATTCGAACCTCTGACCTTTGCCTCCGGAGGGCAACGCTCTATCCAGCTGAGCTACGGGCGCATTCGAAAAGGCGTATTGCACGTCAATTTCGAGTGCGCAATCTTACGTGTGCCGATGCCTTCTGTCCAGCCCTGTCGTACTCTGAATTTTTCTTTTACCGATCAACCGTTACTGTTCCCCTCCACCCTTAACGTCATCTGAATGTCAGCGCTTTGGTACACTGGCGGCGGTTTGTGTGGGTGACCGCAGTGAATGTAACGATTAGGCAGGTGTGACGCATGGTGTTATTGCGGGGTTTTCTGATTCTGGTGGGGTTTTTCCTGTTGGGCGAAGCCGTTCGGGTGCTGACCGGGGTGCCCATCAGTGCCGGAGTGCTGGGCATGGTGATGGTCACCTTTACGCTGATGGTGCGGGGCCGGGTCAGTGACTCCCTGGCTGAGGCCAGTCGCGGGCTGATTTCTGTGCTGGTGCTGCTGATCGCTCCTGGGGTGGTGGGCGTGTTCTTTATTGCCGATCAGTTCGCGGGGCATTGGCTCAGCGTGGTGGTGGCGTTGGTCGTTGGCACTTTGCTGAGCGCTTTGACTACGCTCTGGCTGATGAAGAAAACCGCTGCCGGGCAGGTAAAGGGCGGGCACCATGACTGATATGTGGCGCAATCTAATCCTCACCTGGTCAGCCAACCCCCTGTTTGCTGTCGCGTTGACACTGGCAGCGTTTATGCTTGCGAACCGGGTTTTTGTCCGCATCGGCCGGCCGTTGTGGATGCCGCCGGTGCTTATGGCGGCTGTGTTTCTGGCCATTGCAGTGGCGGTGACCGGTATGGGTTACGAATCCTATAACGTAGGGGCCCGGTGGCTCACGGTGCTGCTTGGGCCGGCGACGGTCGCCCTGGGGGTGCCCCTGTATCAGCAGATGCACCACATTCGGGCACTCTGGAAGCCGATTCTCTGCACCCTGCCGCTCGCAGCCAGCCTGGCGGCCGTTTATGCGGTGGGTATTGCCTGGCTGATGAAGGCGCCGCCCATTGTACTGTCGTCCCTCGCGCCCAAGTCAGTTACGGCGCCCATTGCCATGGGCATCGCAGAACAATTGGGCGGGTCCATCGCGCTGACGCTGGGAGGCCTGCTGATTACCGGCGTGTTGGCGTCAGTCTTTGTGGACTGGGGGGCTAAGTGGCTGAAGATCTCCGATGACCGGATCGTCGGCTTCGCACTGGGGCTGAACGGTCACGCCATTGGCACCGCGCGGGCGTTCGAAATAAGCCCCATGGCCGGGGCGTTTGCATCGCTGGGCATGAGTCTGACAGGCGTTTTTACCGCTATCTTCCTGCCGTTTGTATTCCCGTTCTGATGTATTCCCGTTCTGAGCTCCTGACCCAGGCTGCCTTACAGGCGAAGCTCTGGCGTCAGGCTGACCACGCCCTGGTCGTCACTTAACGACACTTCGCCGTCCTGAATGTTCACCTGCAGGTTCATGGAGCGGGCGGCCAAATTCGCCAGAGCGGCGGTGTCTTCCGCGGCCAGTACGAACACCTTCAGGTTTTCGTGACGCATCAGGCGTTGCTGGTGCTTCTCCCACCACACCGGCACGGCGCGGCCACCGTAACAGTACAGGGTGACCTTATCCGCGCGGTTGCAGGCCTTGCGGATGCGGTCTTCCTCCGGCAGTCCCACTTCGATCCAGTGTTCGATATGACCGGTCAGGTCTTTTTGCCACAGATCCGCTTCGTCGTCAGTGCTCAGGCCGCGACAGAACTCCAGTGACTCGTTCGCGTTCAGGGCGAAGGCCAGCAAGCGCACCATCATGCGCTCATCGGTTTCTGACGGATGACGGGCGATGGTGAGGTGGTGGTCGGCGTAATAGTGCCGGTCCATGTCCGCGATGTTCAGGGTGGCTTTGAACACGGTCGCTTTCAGGGCCATGAGAGAATTCCGTTAGAGAGGTCCGTTGGTGATGTTGTTAATCAGGGGAGGGGAGTGTAGCGGATTCTGCTGAGGCTGACTTCTGTGTCTTTTTGTACAGCGGGGTCTGAACGGGTTGCAATTACGGCTGCGAATGACAATAATTATCACTAAGTTTGGCTGTGCTGAGAGATCTCCTTATGTACGTCTGCCTTTGTACCGGTGTAACCGACCGCGAAATCCGCGAAGCCGCAGAGAATGGTATCACCTCCATGCGTCAGCTCGGCAAGGAGCTGGGTGTAGGGCGTCAATGCGGGCGTTGCGCCTGTACTGCCCGGGAGATTCTTCGGGAATCCCGCACATCGGATTACCTGAGTATGGCTAATCTGCTTGCCCATCCGGCCTGACTGAACTTCTATCAAACGTAAACCATTCTCCGGCGCGATTTTTTCTTGCCGCCTAACGGACTATCCTTACGTTAACTGCCTGCAAAATGCAGCCACGAACTTGTGGATAAGCGACGCCCGCACCTGCGATCGTCAGTCTGATGAGAGTTAACGAAAGGAGGCCTTGGCCGTGAAAGGCGACAAGAAGGTTATTCAGCATCTGAACAAGGTGCTGGCCAATGAACTGACCGCAATCAACCAGTATTTCCTGCACTCCCGCATGTACAAGGACTGGGGCATTACCCGGCTGGCGGAGAAGGAATACGAAGAGTCCATCGACGAGATGAAGCATGCGGATCAGCTGATTGAGCGGATCCTGTTCCTGGAAGGCCTGCCAAACCTGCAGGATCTGAACAAGCTGCTGATCGGCGAACACGTGCAGGAAATGATCGAGTGTGACCTCAGGCTGGAGCTGATCGCCCATGCGGACCTGAAGGAAGCCATCCTTTATTGCGAAGAAGTGCAGGACTTCGCCAGCCGGGAACTGTTCCGCAGCATTCTGGACAGCGAAGAAGAGCACATCGACTGGCTGGAAACCCAGCTGGAGATGATCAGCCAGATGGGCATCCAGAACTATATCCAGTTACAGTCCAGCCCAGCCGACTAGGCCGGCAGCCCGTACCGGCGATACCCCTTCTTTCTCAGACCCGGCTTATGAAGGCCGGGTTTCTTTTTGGTCATCTTGTCGTTCAGGTCTGCAGTTGTCATAGGCATGGGGCTAGAATGGGTCCACGAACTGACCGCAGACTAACCCGGAGATTTTTTGCGATGGACCTGTCCTGTTTTAAAGCGTATGACCTGCGTGGTCGTGTGCCTGATCAGCTCAACCCGAGCCTCGCCGAGCGAATTGGCCGGGCTTATGTGGAAGTCACTGGTGCCCGCAAGGTAATTGTCGGCTACGACATCCGCCTGTCCAGCCGCGAGATTGCTGATGCGCTCAGTTCCGGATTGATGGCCGCCGGCGCAGATGTGTTTGATATAGGGCTCGGTGGTACCGAACACGTTTACTTCGCCACCAGCCATTTCGGTATGGACGGCGGCATTATGGTCACGGCCAGCCACAACCCGAAAGATCACAATGGCATGAAGATGGTGGGTCCGGAATCCCGCCCCATCAGTTCAGACAACGGCCTGAACGATATCCGTGACCGGGTCCCGGAGCCGTTCGAAGACGCTCCTCGTCAGGGCCGGTATGAAACCCTGGAAGTGATGGTGCCCTATAT
>JAJUHY010000096.1 GCA_029265735.1 Marinobacter segnicrescens
GGACGACTCGCATCTGGCGGAAGCCATGCAGCAGCACGGCCAGGTCATTCTGCCGCTGTACCTCGCCCCAGGCCGCCAGTCGGATCCGTTGCAGGAGTATCTGCCAACCCCGGCTCTGGCCAAGGCTGCGGCGGCCCTTGGCCATGCCCATATCGAGCTGGATCCCGACGGTATTGCGCGGGGCCTGTATCTGTACAATGGCCTCGGCAACCGCCTCTGGCCGGCGCTGGCCCTGGCGGCGACCACCCTGGATGACCCTGCAGCAGGCCGGATCCAGACGGACAGAAGAGTGCCTGCCTACCTCAATGTGCGGGAGCAGTTCCGGCGCGTTCCCCTGGCAGGCCATAACGGAACCTTCACCACCATTTCCTATGTTGACCTGCTTATTCATCCTGCAGACTATGACTGGCTGGCCGGTAAAACCGTCCTGATCGGCGCCACCGCGGCCGGCTTCGGGGATGTGCTGCCTACGCCTTTCTCCGCCCTCGCCCAGCCCATGCCGGGGGTCGAGTTTCACGCCAATACACTGGCCGCTGCCCGGAGCGAGGCCCTGATCTCTACGGTGCCCGCTGCACTGCACTGGGCTCTGGCCCTGCTGACTTTGGTATTGGTCATACTGGTCCTGCCCCGGCTCCGGCCCAGCGGGACCTTCCTGTTTACCTGCGTCCTGTTCGCCCTGATCGTAGCGGGGGCCTGCGGGGTGTTGCTGGGACTGGGCCTGTGGCTGCCGATCGCCCAAAGCCTGCTCGTACTGGTGATCGCCTTCCCACTCTGGAGCGCGCGCCGCCTGTCACTGGCCAACCAGTTTCTCAATCAGCAGATTGATCAGCTCGAGCGGGGCAATCTGCTCCACTTGCCAGCCACCTGGAACCGCAACCCCCGCCTGATCCTGGAAAACCTGAAACGCCTGTTACTGCCGGACGGCTGGCTGCTGCTGGAAAACGGCAATATTCTGGAGCAGCATGGGTTGTCGCTGGACGCGGACCACGCTGGCTGGGCACAGATGCCGGGGGTCTGGCACCATGAAGACGGTATCAGCCGTGTCACCATCGTCCGCGGGACCGGGCATTACCGGCTGGCGTTACGGTTACCGGCAGACCTGGCCGGGGCAGCGGCGGAGCGCTACCTGGCCAGGCTTCCGCTACAGGCACCAAGCCAGGCACCCGCTGCAGTCTCCCGGGAGAATCTGTCGTCCCGAATCGACCGCGCCCAGGAAGCCACCCAGAAACTTAACCGGATACAGGGCTTTATCTGGCGCTCCTTCGAGCACATGCCTGACGGCATTATTGTGACCGACCCGATCGGCCTGATCCTGTTCGCTAACGGCCATGTGCCCCGCTGGTTTAACGAACCCGAGCCAAGCCTGCAGGGCATGTCGCTGGCGACCCTGTTGCAGGGCCACGATCCCCGCAGCCCCAGCTGGGCGGAAACCCTCGCCGATACGCTGACGCTGCAGCAAAGCCGCACGGTGGATCTGCACCTGCATGGACGCGACTTCCTGATCCATTTTGCCCCCTTTGTGCTGCCAGACAGCCAGCAGAACGGCATCATCGCCAACATTTCCGATATCTCCGAACTGCGGGAGCAACAGCGTCAGCACCGGGAAGCCATCGACTTTATCTCCCATGACGTTCGCTCTCCGCTGGTTTCCCAGCTGGCCCTGATCGAGCAGCTCAAACGCCGTCCCGGCGAGGTTCAGGTCGAGCAGCTGGACCAGCTGCGCAGGCTGGCCCGGCGCAGCTATCACCTGGCGGAAGAGTTTGTGCAGTTGGCGCGGGCTGAGCAACTCACCGAAACCCGGTTCTATGACTGTGAGTTTCTGGCCATTGTCGAGAACGCCCGGGACAGTGTCAGCGAGCAGGCGCTGGAGAAAAACATCAAGCTGGTTCTGCTGGGCAATGACGATCTGTGGCTCAGGGGTAACGCGGAACTGCTGGAACGAGCCGTAATCAACCTGCTCACCAACGCCGTGCAGTACTCAGAGCCGGGTACGACCGTTACCATGCAAGTCTTCCGTGCCGGGCATCAGGCCTGCCTGACGGTATCCGATGAAGGCGCGGGTATTCCCGCGTCAGAACTGCCCACCCTGTTTGATCGCTTCCGGCGCCAGAGCAGTAACGAACTGGCGGGCAAACATGGCGTTGGCCTGGGCCTTTCGTTCGTGAATGTGGTGGTGGAAAAGCATAAGGGCGAGATTGCGGTGGAATCCCGGGAAGGGGAAGGGTCTGCCTTTACCCTGAAACTGCCCGCTGCAGACGTGACGGAGCGTGCCTAGAGCCGGGCTGAAGCCGAAACCGGCGCACTCGGCTCGCTGACCAGACCTACGTTGTCCTGGGTCTGCACGGCAAAATACCAGGTGCCGGGGGCTAACCCATCGATGGTATGGCCACATTCCAGCGCCTTACAGGACACTCTCTCGTAGTAGCCAAGGCTGGCGGGATTACGTCCGTACAGGATGATGTAACCGTTGATCTCACTCTGATAGCTGAGCTGATCGCCGTTAACCCGGCGTGATGGCGCAACCCAACTGAGGGTTACCTCAGAATCACCAGTCACCTTCTGCTCCACAACGCTCGTCTCTTTACCATTACCTGCAGAGGCGCTGCCGGAGTCAGAGCCAGAGCTGGAGCCGCCGCAACCGGTTAGCAACGTACCGGTTAAAGCGACAGCAATAGCGACTGTCCGGGTTTCCGGGAAGGAAAACGACATAAACTGCACTCCGGCTGGGAAAGATTTTTGAAAATTTTACAAAATCACCCACCGGCGCGGTGTGAGCGCGGTCTGCTTTTAGAAAGAAAGCGTCGAGAAACTCGTCACATAGGCATCGCGACACAGCGCTGATTTACGCTGCCGACCTGGAAACGATACCTGTAACTTCAGGGAAATGAAGGACAATCAGAAGGGTAAGACTGATGGTGGGTGGTGCAGGGATCGAACCTGCGACCCTCGCCTTGTAAGGGCGATGCTCTCCCAGCTGAGCTAACCACCCGGGAAGAAAAAGTTGGCGGAGCGGACGGGGCTCGAACCCGCGACCCCCGGCGTGACAGGCCGGTATTCTAACCAACTGGACTACCGCTCCGCATAGTCGGTAAAAAGACTGAAGCTTTTTACCCACCTCTGGCTGAACAAATCAGAATACGCCTGGAGCGAAACCTGATCCATTCTGCCAACCGGAAAGTGGTGGGTGGTGCAGGGATCGAACCTGCGACCCTCGCCTTGTAAGGGCGATGCTCTCCCAGCTGAGCTAACCACCCACTTCCGGGCTACCTGGCCAATGATACGGGCTTGTTGCCGTGTTCATCAACCAAGTGAGATGCGCATTTTAGGTATTTCTGGGGCCGTGTCAAATGTTTCAGAGAAATTTCCGGCTTTTTTCTGCATTCCCTTAAAAACCGGTTATTTTCCCATCAGTTCGAACATTTAGCAGCCTCTGCTACTGTGCCCTTAACTGATCCACCTGCTGCTGCAAGCGAATAAGCCGGGAGTTGAGCTGAGCCCGGGACGCATCAACGGATTTCAGTGTTTCCTCCGCCTGATCCAGCCGGCTCCGGGCTGCAGATAGCTGTTTGCTGAAATCCGATGCCTGGCCACCCGCTCTCTCCAGGGATTGCACACGACTCTCCAGTCCTTCCATCGCAAGGGACTGCTCCTGACGGAATCTCGTGAGTTGCTGATCTACCCGGGTATCGACCCCTTCCATGGCAGTGGTCAAACCGCTCACCCGTTGGTCCAGTTCTCCGATACGGGGCTCGAACGCTTCGATACGGCTGGCAGTCGTTTGCTGTTGCTGCTCAAGCTCACTGGTACGACCGACCGTATTTTTCAGCTCGTCTGCGACGCTGGTCAGGCTTTCCCGGGTCGCGGCCAGGTCTGTCACCAGGGTTTCCAGCTGGCCGGTCAATGCCTGCTGCTCTTCTGCCAGCGTTTCAATCTGTGGCCGGTTCTTCTCATTGGCCAGCACCCACAGTTTGCGAATCTCGCTGTTTACCGTTTTCAGCGAGCCATCAATACCGGCCAGTCGTTCCTCGATGGAAGACCCTGTCTCAGCCAGGCTCTCTCCAGTTTCGGTCAGTGCTCCTTCAAACCGTGCAAGGGCCAGCTTGCTCTGGCGAGCCCAGTAGTCGGCCTCTTCCAGTTGACTGGCCATGACTGTCAGCCTCTGTTGCATCTGCCAGCCAAACCAGGCACCGGCGACGGTCACGAGCACAAAAAGCGCCAGCAATACCCAGACCAGTCCTCGTTCCGACCCACCAGATGTTTTCGTGGCCTGCCGGTGTTCAGGCGGCTTCTGATCACCGCCCGATGCCACCGGCTTCTTCCTTCGCACTGACCTGCCAACTGCCCGGGCCGGTCTGCCAGCCACCGGCTCTGTCGCGCGCAATTCATCGTCGTCGGGACGAATTGAATCCATAGAGACTCCTGAATCGGTTTAACACATGAATACCGGCCATAATACCGGCTCCGACGACGGATGCTATTGCCGGAATACCGCAACCGGGAGCAAACCCGTCGGATCTGTTTGCATGGCGAGGGGCCAGCTCCTAAAATGGCGGGCTTTCCCGACGACGGGCCGGGTTGATCGGTTTTCAGCTCCAGACTGAGCCTGACAGGTTCATCTGCGCCCGCTGCGGATACCTAATATAGCCGGGGACATTACTATGCAACCGCAGGTAGGCATTATCATGGGCTCCACTTCAGACTGGCCCACCATGGAACATGCCGCCCAAATGCTCGACAAACTGGGCGTCAGTTATGAAACCCGGGTCGTTTCCGCCCACCGCACACCGGACCTGCTGTTCGAATATGCCAAAACGGCGGCAGACCGGGGGCTGAAGGTGATCATCGCCGGCGCTGGCGGCGCGGCTCATCTTCCCGGCATGGTGGCATCACAGACCTCACTCCCGGTCCTGGGTGTGCCCGTGCAGTCAAAGGCCCTGAATGGTCTCGACTCACTGCTCTCTATCGTGCAGATGCCCGGTGGGGTTGCTGTTGGCACGCTCTCCATCGGTAACGCCGGCGCCACGAATGCCGGGTTACTGGCAGCTCAAATACTTGGCTGCTTTGATGAGAACATACGGAAAGCGGTCGACGATTTCCGGCAGGGCCAGACAGACAGCGTACTGAATACCCCTGACCCGCGGAATCCGTAACAACCCACCGGCTCTGACACGGACGGGCGCCTTGCCGGGTCAGTCCAGGAGAGAATTTATGAGAATCGGCGTATTAGGAGCGGGTCAGCTGGGGCGCATGCTCGCACTGGCCGGATATCCATTAGCCAACACCTTTGTTTTCTACGATATGTCCGGCAACCCGAGTGCCGGTATCGGCGAAGTCGTGACTGACCAGAGTGGCGACAAGGCGGAAGCGTTCCTCGCCAGGGTCGACCTGGTTACCTACGAATTTGAACATCTGCCGGTGGAAATTGCTGAAACCATGGCCCGGAGCAAACCGGTCCATCCCGCCCCCCGCGCCCTGCAGGTGTGCCAGAATCGCGAAGCGGAAAAAACCCTGTTTGGCCGGCTGGGTATTCCAACGCCCCGGTGGCAGATGGCAGACAGTGCCGAATCTCTCCGTCAGGCGGCGGAGGAGCTTGGCTGCCCCGTCGTCGCGAAATCCAACACCGAGGGCTACGACGGCAAGGGACAGGCGGTGCTGCGGAGCCCCGACGACGCCGAGCAGGCCTGGAACGCAATCGGCCACGACCGGCTGATGGTGGAAAAGTTTGTCAACTTCAGCCGGGAGGTTTCCCTCATCGCGGTGCGCAGTTCCGATGGTGATGTGGCCTTTTACCCCATGGCAGAGAACGTCCACCACGAAGGCATTTTACGCTACTCCATCGCTCCGGCCCCCCGGCTGAGCCGCGAGCTGGAAGAGGAAGCCGATGGTTATATTCGCGCGCTTCTGCACGAGCTGGACTACGTCGGCGTACTGGCACTGGAACTGTTCGAGACCGACAAGAGTCTGGTGGCGAACGAAATGGCTCCCCGGGTGCACAACTCCGGCCACTGGACCATGGAAGGCGCCATGACCAGCCAGTTTGAGAACCATATTCGCGCTGTAACCGGTCTTCCTCTGGGCAATACCGCGCCTCGCGGGCTCAGCTGCATGGTCAATATCATCGGCGAACACGGCAATATCAAGCGCATCCTTGAACTGCCTTATGCCCACGTGCATCTGTACGACAAGGAAGAGCGCCCGGGGCGCAAGCTCGGCCATGTGAACGTCCTCGCCGACAGTTATGAGGAGCTCCGGTGGCGGGTGGAGAATGTGGCGCAGTTTCTGCCCGGCAGTCCCGAGCTGGACTGCTCACTGACACGCACCAGCCCGCTCTGATCCGGATTGGGCAGTAAGAGGAACTTTTCGGGGCATAACCCTTGAAAAAATTAAGAGCGCCCCGATACTGATTGGTTGCAGAGTTACAATCAAGCGCCGCTGTAACGCAGCAAAGCTGCAATACGAACGCGCTATAAAACCTCGCCAGGGGTACCAAAACCCCTGAAACACTGTGAAATACTGAGAGAACCAGGGAGAACGATCTCATGGCTTTTGAACTTCCCGCACTTCCTTATGCCAAGAACGCACTGGAACCGCACATTTCCGAAGAGACACTGGAATACCATTACGGCAAGCACCACAATACCTATGTCACCAAGCTCAACGAGCTGGTTCAAGGTACCGACGACGCCAACAAGTCGCTGGAAGACATTATCAAGAGCTCAAGTGGCCCCCTGTTCAACAACGCCGCTCAGGTCTGGAACCATACCTTCTACTGGCACTGCCTGAGCCCCAACGGTGGCGGTGAGCCTACTGGTGCTGCCAAGGAAGCCATCGAGAAGGCCTTTGGCTCCTTCGATGCATTCAAGAAAGAGTTTAATGAGAAGGCCGCCGGCAACTTCGGTTCTGGCTGGACCTGGCTGGTTAAAAAGGCTGATGGTTCCGTAGCTATCGCCAACACCAGCAATGCCGAAACTCCGCTGACCGGCCCGGACAAGCCGGTAC
>JAJUHY010000309.1 GCA_029265735.1 Marinobacter segnicrescens
AAAGAAGCCAGTAAACGGCTGGGCGTCACGGTCGCTAACCACAGCCATGGCCACGGTCATCTGGCGAAGCGACCCGATGAGTCCGTCAGCGCCTGGCGTGAGCGTGTGACCAGCAGTCTCGATCAGGCCCAGACCCTGCTGGAGAACCACCTGGCAGAGGCACCGCCCCTGTTCGCCTATCCCTATGGCGAGTACGACCAGGCCTTGGAACAGTTGCTGGATGACCGTGGCTGGCTGGCCTATGGTCAACAGTCCGGCGCTATTGGCGAGACCTCTGATAGCAGCCGCCTGCCGCGATTCCCCATGGCCAATGCCTACGGCCAACCGGAAAGCCTGAATGACAAACTGCGCAGCCGCGCCTTGCCGGTATCCGCCAGCGACCTGCCTGACGGCGTCGTGGACGAAAACCCTCCCGCACTGAGCCTCACGCTGCCCGCAGAGCTCCGGCCGGACGCCCTGACCTGTTTCGGCTCCGGCCAGGGCCGCCTGCCGCTGACGGTCAACGGCCAGACAGTCACCGTACAGGCCCCGAAAGCCTTCACCAGCCGCCGTTTCCGGTACAACTGCACGTATCCGGCCGGCGGCGGACGGTTTTATTGGCTCTCGCAACAATGGGCAGACCTCAGCCAGCCGGAAGACTGAATCCGATCATCAGCCCTCTCGATTGACTCTTTGGCTTGTGTTCAGAAGGTTCATAAATGGTTGAGAGCAGAAGGCTGAGCCTCTCGAGTAGCACCAAAAGGGATGACGACAGTGTATAATTGACGCCCATCAACCTCGTTCCGCGATACAGAGCACATAATACCCAGTGTCGGCTTCCACCTTTCCAGAGTTCCAATGATTAGCCATCTCCCTGTTGAGAGCATTATGCGATCCGGTGTTCCGGTGCACTGCCCGCCGGAGACACCGCTCCAGCAGGCCGCCCACCTGATGACGGAACATCGCTGCAGCTCGATCGTTATTATGGACCAGGGTGAGCCACTGGGCATCTGGACCGAACGGGATGCACTGCTGGTGAATTTTGCTTCCCCAGAAGCCATACAGCGCCCGGTATCCGAGGTCATGACTGCGCCAGTGGCAACCTTACCGGTGGGTACCCTCATCAACGATGTAGCGATGCGCTTCCGGCTGGAAGGCCGCCGTCACTTTCTGGTCACTGGCCCGACGGGCCAGGTAGTAGGGATCGTCAGCCAGAGCGATATTGCCATGAACCAGGGCCTGGAGCCCTACCTTCGACTACGGGAAGTCCACGCTGCGCTGAACCGTGCTCCACTGACACTCAGCGGTGAGACCCGGCTGTCAACAGTCGCCCGTCATATGCATCAGTCCTCCTACGACGCAGTGATAATTTCCTGTGATGTGCACGGGCCGGGGGTACTGACCGAAAGGGACATCCTGCGTTTTATCAGTGATTACCCCGGCGATACACGCGCCACTGAGCTGGCCAGTCGTCCCCTGCAATCCATTGACATGAATGAGCCCCTGATACGGGCCCGGGACCTGCTCCTGGAGAAACGCTTACGACACCTGGGCGTTACCAGCAGCGAGGGCGAGCTGGTCGGCCTGCTCGGGTTGTCTGACCTGATTGCCGGCGTCGAGCACATGTATCTTGAGGACCTCAGGGCGACCCTGGAAAAACGGGACGCGGCCCTGGCCCAGTCCCGCCGGAATCTTCAGTTGGCCGAGCAGGTCATCGAGGCGTCTCTGGAAGGCGTGATAATTACCGACCCCGACCTGAAGATCCGGTTCGTCAACCCCGCGTTCGTCCGCCTGACCGGCTACCGGCCCGAGGAAGTTATCGGCCGTTCCCCTTCCGTGTTGTCATCCGGCCGCCACAATGCGGCTTTCTATAAAGCCATGTGGGATACGCTTCTTGCGACCGGCCACTGGCGGGGCGAGGTCTGGAACCGGCGCAAGGACGGCGAGCTCTTTCTGGGGCTGCTTACCATCACCACCATCAGGGACGACGATGGTAACATCAGCCACTACGCCGGCCTGTTCACCGACATCACCCAGGCCCGGCTCAATGAAGAACGCATTCGCCAGTTAGCCTACTACGACGCCCTGACCCGGCTGCCAAACCGTCGCCTGCTGGAAGACCGGTTGCAGCAGGGCATTCGTCGTGCCCACCGTAAGCGCAACATGCTCGCGCTCATGTTCGTCGATCTGGACCACTTCAAATCCATTAATGATAATCATGGCCACGCCACCGGCGATCATCTGCTGACCCAGATCGCTGAACGACTGCAGAACTGTCTGAGGGAAGACGACACCCTGGCCCGCCTTGGCGGTGATGAATTCATCGTGTTATTGCCTGAACTGGACACTGCCCGCCACGCCGTCCACGTCGCTGAACGCCTGATAGAAGCCAACGCCCGGCCTTATCGCCATGGTGATATACAACTGCGCGTGGGCACCAGTATCGGAATCAGCCTCTACCCGGTGGACGGGGTCACCGCCGAAGAACTGATGGAGGCCGCCGACGCTGCCATGTATCAGGCCAAGTCCGCGGGCCGAAACCAGTTCCGGCTTGCGGAGAACGTGCCCGGCGATGCCTGAGGTGCCTCCTGACCCGGCACATCTTCAGGTCTACCTTTGGATCATTGCAAAACCGGTCGCGAGTGAAAAAACTCGGGGCTACTGGTTCTCTTTAACCTCTATAAAGTCAGGTGCACATGGCCTGCAGGAGCACTTTATCCATGAGAATACTGGCATTGCTGACTGCTGTTCTGCTTACCCTGTCCTGGCAACCGGCAGTGGGCGCGATCAAACTGGGGCTGAACTATCCGGAAACGGGCCGTTACCAGGAAGAAGGACTGCAGCAGCGCCTGGGCGCCTATCTGGCGATTGACGAAATCAACGCGTCCGGCGGCATTCTTGGCCAGCCGGTGGAACTGATTACCCGCAATACCCGCAGCGATCCCGAGCGCGGTGCCCGCACCACTGC
>JAJUHY010000063.1 GCA_029265735.1 Marinobacter segnicrescens
AATACCTTGCACCGGTGTTATCGATCAAGGTTGTCGCTGGCCTGGATGAAGCTATCGACCACATCAATCGCTACAGCTCACAGCACACCGATGCCATCATCACCGAGGACTTCACTCGTGCGCGCCGGTTTATCACGGAAGTAGATTCCAGCTCGGTCATGGTCAACGCGTCAACACGCTTTGCGGACGGATTTGAATATGGTTTAGGGGCGGAGATAGGTATCTCCACCGACAAAATCCACGCGCGCGGACCGGTTGGCCTGGAAGGCCTGACGTCGCAGAAATGGGTTGTGCTGGGTGATGGGCACATACGTCAATAAGGCCGGCAAAGGCGCAGCTGATGCTTAGCAAGATCGGCATCCTCGGCGGAACCTTTGACCCGGTGCATCACGGCCACCTGCGCCTGGCGCTGGAGTTGCGACAGACGCTGGGGTTGTCCCAGATGCGCCTGACGCCCTGCCATCGCCCGGTTCACCGCGGCCAGCCTCAGGTCAGCAGCGCCCAGCGGGCAGAGATGATTCGTCTGGCGCTGATGGATTGCCCTGAACTGACCCTGGATGAACGCGAGCTGCGGCGCGATGAGCCATCCTATACATTTGATACGCTGCGCAGTCTGAGGGACGAACTGGGGCCGGATGTGAGTCTGCTCTGGGCACTGGGCACTGATGCCTTTGCGGCTCTGGATACCTGGAATCGGTGGCAGGAACTGCTGGATTACACTCATCTGGTGGTGATTGAGCGGCCCGGTTTTTCGCTGCCGCAGACAGGGGCGGTTGCTGAATTACTGCAGCGTCATCGCGCCCCGGTTACGGCGTTGAGTGAACTGCCGGGCGGTGCAATTGTCTTGCCTTCATTGCGTCTGCTGGATATTTCGGCCACGGATATCCGCAGGCAGGTGGCAATCGGGGAGTCCGTCCAGTTTTTAATCCCCGAATCGGTACGCCGTTACATCCTGGCCGAGGGACTTTATCGGTAAGGACAGGAATCGGTAAGCACAGGAATTAATTTTTTCATTGCTTCATCCAATCACGGGTGGAGTATTTTTTTATAAGTAAGCAGGTAAAGAATGTCTGAAGAGTTAAGCCAGATCGTAATCAACGCGCTTGAAGATCTGAAAGGTAAAAACATTGTGCAGCTGGACGTGCGCGAGATGACGGATGTTACGGATACGCTGATCATTGCCAGCGGTACCTCCAACCGTCACGTGAAATCCATGGCCAACAACGTTGTGGAGGACTGCAAGAAGCTCGGCTACATGCCCCTCGGCGTGGAAGGTATCGATGCCGGCGACTGGGTATTGGTGGACTTCGGGGATCTTGTGGTGCATGTCATGCAGGAAGAAACCCGCAACTTTTATGAGCTGGAGAAGCTCTGGTCAATCACGCCCAGCAATCGCAATTCATAAAAATCGGAATTTCCCTTGTGAAAGTTCGCATCATCGCCGTTGGTACTAAAATGCCCGCCTGGGTTGAGCAGGGCTATGCGGAATATGCCAAGCGCATGCCGCGAGACTGCGTGGTAGAACTGGTTGAACTGCCTCTGGCTCAGCGGGGAAAAAACACCGACATTGCCCGTGCCATGGAGAAGGAAGGCGAAGAGATGCTGGCGGCCATCGGTAAGGGCGAGCAGGTCATTGCGCTGGATGTGAAGGGAAAGTCCTGGAGTACCGAGCAGCTGGCGGAACAGATGGCGAACTGGCGGATGAGCGGCAGCAACTACTGTCTGCTGATCGGCGGGCCTGACGGACTGGCTCCCCAGTGCCTTGCCAAGGCGCAGATCCACTGGTCGCTGTCTGCCCTGACTCTGCCCCATCCACTGGTGCGTATCCTGGTGATCGAGCAGCTCTATCGGGCGTGCAGTATCTTGCAGAATCACCCGTACCACAAATAAGGCCATCTACCAGCGTCAGCAACGTTTTTTGCAGGTTCAACCAGAGGCACAATGTCCGAAACGCAACACTTTAAAGACTACCACCGCGAAACGCGCATCTTCTGGGCACGCCTGGCGGTCATGTCTGTGTTGATGCTGGCATTGATGGGTGTGTTGGTATACCGCTATCACCATCTTCAGGTTGTCCAGTATCAGGATTACGCCACCCAGTCGGATCGCAACCGCATCCACGTCCAGCCCATCCCGCCCACCCGCGGGCTGATCTATGACCGCAATGGCCTGTTGCTGGCGGAGAACCGCCCCAGTTACACCCTCTCTGTCGTACGCGAACGGGCAGGCGATCTGGAGGAGACCCTCAAATACCTGCAGACACTTGTAGAGATCAACGCGAATGATCTGGAAAAATTCTACAAGCTTATGCATCAGCGCCGCCGCCCTTTCGAGCCGGTGCCTCTGCGCTATAACCTCACTGAAGAAGAACTGGCGAGCCTGGCGGTCAATGAATTCCGGCTGGAAGGGGTGGAGATAGACGCGCAGCTGGTGCGCCACTATCCCTACGGCGAGCTGTTCGCGCACACCGTTGGATACGTGGGGCGGATCAGTGAGGCTGAGCTGACCAACTTTGATGAGGATCAGTATCGCCGTTACAGCGGTACCCACTCCATCGGTAAGACTGGCCTGGAGCGCTATTACGAAGACATTCTGCTGGGTGAGGTGGGCAACCAGAACGTCGAGACCAACGCCCGCGGCCGGGTGCAGCGGGTACTCGAACGGATCGACCCCAAGCCCGGCGGTGATCTGCACCTGTATCTCGACGTGCGCATGCAGCAGACCGCTATGGCTGCACTGGCGGGGCGGCGCGGTGCCGTTGTGGCCATTGAAGTCAAAAGTGGTGGGGTCCTGGCGGCAGTGAGCACCCCCAGTTATGACCCCAACCTGTTCGTGACCGGCATCAGCTTCGCGGATTACCGCAACCTCAACGAATCCATAGATATGCCCCTTTATAACCGGTTTATCCAGGGGGTATATCCACCGGGTTCGACCATCAAACCCGTAGTGGGACTGGCGGGCCTCGATACCGGATTTACCGACGCGCGCCGCACCATCAACGATCCCGGCACCTTCCGATTGCCCAATACCGAGTGGGTCTGGCGTGACTGGAAGCGCGGCGGTCACGGCAGCCGCGTCGACCTGAAGCAGGCCATAGCCGAATCCTGTGACACCTACTTCTGGGATCTGGGCAACCGCATGGGCATTGACCGCCTGTCCGAATTTGGCAGTCATTTCGGTCTGGGGGAGCTGACGCGGATAGATATCCCTAATGAACGGCGGGGCGTCTGGCCATCGCGTGAATGGAAGCGGACGGTCAGGGGGCAGGGCTGGTATCCGGGGGATACCATCAATATGTCCATCGGCCAAGGCTATGTGCTCACCTCGCCCATGCAGCTGGCCGTAATGACCGCGACACTGGCGCACCGGGGGGTGCGGATCCGGCCGCAGATGACCGAGCGGGCCAATGGCAAATTCCTGGCCCCGATCATCGAAGACCGGTTTGACGTTGCCGAAGCCCATTGGGATGCCGTATTCGACGGGATGGCTGAGGTCATGCACGGTACCCGGGGCACGGCCCGCCGGGCGGCCCAAGGTGCGGAATATCGTATGGCTGGAAAGTCCGGTACGGCGCAGGTGGTCAGTATTCCCCAAGGCGCGAAATACGACAGTGAGGCCCTTAAAGAACGTCACCGGGATCATGCACTGTTTGTTGCTTTTGCACCGCTGGAAGATCCGCAGATAGCGGTCTCGGTAATTCTTGAAAATGCGGAGGGCGGCTCCAGTCAGGCCGGACCGG
Organism: Marinobacter segnicrescens; assembly: GCA_029265735.1. Lineage (GTDB taxonomy): Bacteria > Pseudomonadota > Gammaproteobacteria > Pseudomonadales > Oleiphilaceae > Marinobacter > Marinobacter segnicrescens_A. The sequence continues at coordinate 3,740 of JAJUHY010000063.1, forward strand.
TGGCGCGCATCGTCATGGATGCGTTCCTGCGCGGCAAATATCTGCTGCCGGAAGAACCGGAAGCAGCCCCCGTTGCCCGCCAGCCGGTCCCCGGCCCTCAGACATTGGCGCGGCGTATGTCTGATACAGACGGAGTGAATTAGTCATGAGCGGACGGGATTTCCTCCGGCGCCTCCCCCGAACCGGCTTTGGCCTCGGCCGCCGGGAGGCGCTCCAGCAGCGGCTCCATATCGACTTCCTGTTGTTGATCCTGTTATTGGTATTGACGGCGATTGGTATGTCGGTGCTCTACAGCGCCAGTGGCGAAAGTATGGTGACCATGCGTCGCCAAGGCATCTTTTTCGTCATCGCCTATGTTGCCATGTTTGCCGTTGCCCAGGTGCCGGTCCACTTCATGCGGCGAATGGCGCCCTGGGCTTATTTCGGCGGGATTATCCTGCTGATTCTGGTTCTGGTGATCGGTGTGGGAGCCAAAGGGGCCCAGCGGTGGTTGAGCCTGGGGGCGTTCCGCTTCCAGCCTTCCGAAATCATGAAGCTGGCCATGCCGTTGATGATTGCGGCCTACCTCAGCAAACGCTTCCTCCCCCCCAGTCTCAAACACGTCTTCTTCACGCTGGTGCTGATTGGCTTCCCCACGGCGCTGATCATCGATCAGCCAGACCTGGGGACTTCCATCCTTGTGGCGACCTCAGGCATGGTGGTGCTCTTCTTTGCCGGCCTGCGCTGGGGTTACATATTTCTGGCCATTGTGGCCTTTGTAGCCAGTCTGTGGCCTGTCTGGCACTTTATGATGCATGATTACCAGCGCCAGCGGGTGCTGACGCTGCTGAATCCGGAGGCGGATCGGCTGGGGGCCGGCTGGAACATCATTCAATCCAAGACCGCTATCGGATCGGGTGGCCTGTCGGGGAAAGGCTGGCTTGAAGGTACCCAGTCGCGGCTGGACTTTCTGCCGGAAGGGCACACGGATTTCATCATTGCCGTCATGGCTGAAGAGTTTGGTCTGCTCGGAGTGTTGACGCTGCTGGGTATTTACCTGCTGGTCATCATCCGGGGCATGATGATTGCGCTCAATGCTCAGGACAGCTTTGGCCGTCTGCTGGCGGCCAGTATTACCTTCACATTTTTCGTCTACGTCTTTGTAAACATGGGCATGGTGTCCGGTTTATTGCCGGTGGTGGGTGTGCCTTTGCCGCTGATCAGCCAGGGGGGAACGGCAATTGTGACCCTGATGGCAGGCTTCGGCATCCTGATGGCAATCGCTACCGAACGTAAGCGGGTCATGCGTCCGCAGAAGAATAAATAACCGCATCAACACATTGCTGCGGGTCAATCAGTCACCGTGAGAGTATCTGTTAGAAGGGGTTCAGTAATGAGGCAGGTTAAAGGGGGGGGCGGTGTAACAGCCGGCCGCCTGCGTAAATCCGTTTATTTCACTCTGGGTAAAACCCTTAGCCTGCTGACGGGTTGTCTGGTACTGGGATGTGCAACGACCGGGTCAGCGGATTATGGCCAGCACGCGCAAACCCAGGACTTTATCGATGAGATGGTCCGCGATCACGGCTTTGAACCTGAGCCATTGCGCCAGTGGCTCGGGCAGGCGGAAAAAAAGCAGAACATCCTGGATGCCATTGCCCGCCCGGCAGAACGAACCAAAACCTGGAAAGAATATCGCCCGATCTTTATCGTTCCGGCGCGGATAGACAACGGGGTGAAGTTCTGGCGGGAGAATCAGGCCGCCCTGACGCGGGCCGAGCAGGAGTTCGGCGTGCCGGCAGAATATATTGTCGCCATCATCGGGGTAGAGACTAACTACGGCAGAAACACTGGCAGCCACCGGGTTATCGACGCACTGGCGACCCTGGCTTTTGATTATCCACCGCGCGCGCCTTTCTTCCGCAAAGAGCTGCAGAACTACTTTCTGCTGACCCGCGAACAGAAACAGGACCCGTTAAAGTTCAAAGGCTCCTACGCCGGAGCCATGGGTTACGGACAGTTCATGCCGTCCAGTTATCGCTCGTATGCGGTGGATTTTGATGGTGACGGTTTTACCGATATCTGGGGCAACACCACCGATGCCATCGGCAGCGTGGCTAATTATTTCAAGCAGCACGGCTGGCAGAGCGGTCAGCCGGTAGTCAGCCGGGTGCGGCCGGAAGGCGAGAGCGGCACGGACGCGTTCAACAGCATCAATCCACCGACCGTGACTGTGGCGGAATGGAAGAAGCGTGGCTATCAACCGATCAGTGACCTGTCCCCCGATGCCAAGGCTGTTATCCTGAAGCTGGATGGCCAGCACGGTGAAGAGTACTGGCTCGGCCTGCAGAACTTTTACGTCATTACCCGTTATAACCGCAGCCATCTGTATTCCATGGCAGTGCATCAGCTGAGTCAGTTGATTAAAGAGAAGATGGAGGCAGGTCAATGACGGCATCAATCCGTTTGCTGGCTCTGGCCCTGGTGGGGCTGACGTTATTCGCCTGTACGCCGATCCAGCCTTATCCCACATCACCGGGCAAGCCAAGTTTTGACGACCTCAAAGACAGTGGCCCTGAGCGTGAAGTGGATACGTCTCACGTGCCCGATGCCGTGCCCCGCCATGAAGTCCGTACCGTTGCGGGTAATAAAAATCCTTACACGGTTCTGGGGAAAACCTACTACCTGCTGGAAGATGAAAGCTCCTATAAAGAGCGCGGCAAAGCCTCCTGGTATGGCAAGAAATTCCATGGCCGGCGCACGTCCAATGGTGAGATCTACGATATGTATGCCATGACCGCCGCCCATAAAACTCTGCCGATTCCGTCATATGTGCGGGTGACGCATGTGCAGAACGGCAAAAGTGTCGTTGTGCGGGTTAATGATCGCGGTCCCTTTCACAGTGACCGCATCATTGATCTGAGCTACGCTGCGGCCCAGCGGATCGGCATCCTCAATGCCGGTACGGGTCTGGTGGATGTGGAAATTGTGCTGCCCAGCGATGCACCGCCAGTGCCCTTGAAAGCCGCCGATACTACGGTCGTTCCTGGGAGCAAGTTACCACCAAACACCCATCTGCAGATCGGTGCCTTCAGCTCGGAAAGCAGTGCAAAACAGTTTGCGGCACAAGTCTCAGGCCACCTGACGTATCCGGTGATTATCAGACGCAGCCAGACCGGCAAACCGATTTACCGGGTGCGGGTCGGCCCAATTACCGATGCGCGTGATTTGCAGCAGGTGCGTCATGATGTGAAAAAATTGAATATTCCTGAAGCTCACGTTGTCTACGAATAGCCTCGCTGCCGCTGCGTTCATTTTTTCTGTGCAAAGGATTGCGCTGCGTGAACGAAAACTTGTGCGGCAGCCGCAAAAATCCCTGCGTTTCAGCTGGTACAATCTGCCAGCTTTTTGAACCCCTAACTGCGAGTGATTTCGTTCCCATGTTTAAGACATTATTTACCAGTGCATTGCTGTTAGTAGCCAGTAATACTCTGCTGGCACAACCCTCACCGACCCCCGCCTCTCCGAGTCAGCAGATCATCATTCCATCTCCGCCACAACTCGCAGCCTCCGGTTATCTGCTGATCGATGCCGACACGGGAGCCGTGCTGGTTGAACACAATGCTGACGAACGTTTACCGCCAGCAAGCCTGACCAAGATGATGTCCAGCTACATCGTTTCGGAGGAAATTGAGAGTGGCCGCATCAGTGAAGAAGACATGGTCAACATCAGTGTCAAAGCCTGGCGGATGGGTGGTTCCAAGATGTTTATCCGCGAAGGCACTCAGGTTTCCGTAAAGGATCTGCTGTTGGGGGTCATCGTGCAGTCCGGTAACGATGCGACTGTAGCGCTGGCGGAATACATTTCCGGCAGTGAAGATGCCTTTGTGGATGTCATGAACCAGAAAGCAGCGCTGATGGGCATGACCAGCACGCACTTTGAAAACTCCACCGGCTGGCCGGCAGAAGGCCACCTGACCACTGCCCGGGACCTGGGTATCCTCGCGCGCGCCATCATCAATGATCACCCGGAGCATTACGCGCTTTACAAAGAGAAGTACTTTGTCTGGAACGATATCCGTCAGCCGAACCGTAACCTGCTGCTGTTCCGCGATGAGACGGTGGACGGTTTGAAGACCGGCCATACCGAAGAAGCTGGCTATTGTCTGGT
>JAJUHY010000188.1 GCA_029265735.1 Marinobacter segnicrescens
ATTGAGCCGTGGCCTGCTGAAGGAGGGCGATAACCTTTATTCCGCCTCCAATCTTGCGCTTCTGCATCACGTGCATTCCGGACTCCGGGCCCACCATCTGTTCCACCGGGAGGTGGATTATCTGGTGCAGAACGGCCAGGTAGTCATTGTCGATGAGCACACCGGACGCACCATGCCGGGCCGGCGCTGGAGCGAGGGTCTGCACCAGGCTATAGAGGCAAAGGAAGGGGTAGAAATCAAGGCCGAGAGCCAGACCCTGGCCTCGACCACTTTCCAGAACTACTTCCGGATGTACGACAAGCTGGCCGGCATGACCGGTACGGCCGACACCGAAGCCTTCGAATTCCGTCAGATCTATGGTCTCGACGTGGTGGTTATCCCGCCCAACAAGCCGGTTCAGCGGATCGACTACAACGACCTGATATACCTCACACAGGAAGAGAAATTCCACGCAATTATTGATGAGATCAAGCACGTCGCCGCAGAAAACCGGCCAGTGCTGGTGGGTACCGCGTCAGTGGAAGCGTCAGAGCTGCTGTCCTCCCTGCTGAAAAAGGCACGGGTCGAGCACAAGATTCTTAACGCCAAGCACCACGAAAGCGAGGCGCAGGTTATTGCCCAGGCAGGGCGCCCCGGCGCGGTTACCATCGCCACCAACATGGCGGGCCGCGGTACGGACATCATGCTGGGCGGTAACTGGGAAAGCGAAGTAGCCGAACTGGAAAACCCGACCCAGGAACAGATTGACGCCATCAAGGCGGACTGGGAACAGCGCCATCAGCAGGTTCTGGCCGCGGGCGGTCTGCATATTATCGGTACCGAGCGCCACGAGTCGCGCCGTATTGATAACCAGCTGAGGGGCCGTGCCGGCCGTCAGGGCGACCCGGGGTCATCACGCTTCTTCCTGTCTCTGGAAGACAACCTGATGCGGATCTTTGCTCCGGATCGGGTCAAGAAGCTGATGCAGGCCATGGGCATGAAGAAAGGCGAGGCCATCGAGCATCGCATGGTCACCAATGCCATTGAGAAGTCTCAGCGCAAGGTCGAAGGGCGCAACTTCGATATGCGGAAGACCCTACTCGAATACGACGATGTGGCCAATGACCAGCGGACTGTGATTTACGAGCAGCGCAATGAAGTCATGGCCTCCGATAATATCTCGGAGATTATCGACAGCATTCGCGCCGATGTGGTGGAAGAAGCCATCAGCCAGTTCATTCCGCCCCAGAGCATGCCGGAGCAGTGGGATGTGGCGGGCCTGGAAGCCCATCTGGCCTCAGAAATGGCCATTGAGCTGCCGGTCCAGAAGTGGCTGGATGAAGACAACAAGCTCTATGAAGAAAAGCTCCGGGAGCGCATCCTGGAAGAGGTTGTGGCGGCTTACCGGGCCAAGGAAGAAGTGGTGGGCGAGGAGCCCATGCGCCGGTTCGAAAAGCAGGTATTCCTGCAGGTGCTCGATACATTGTGGAAAGAGCATCTGTCGAACATGGATCACCTGCGCCGCGGTATTCACCTGCGGGGTTACGCTCAGAAGAACCCCAAACAGGAATACAAGCGCGAAGCGTTCAACCTGTTTGAGTCCATGCTCGACACCATGAAGCAGGATATTACCCGTGTGCTCTGCCATGTGAAGGTGCAGACCCGGGAAGAAATGGAAGAGGTTGAGCGCCAGCGTCGGGAGCAGCTTGAAAAAGAGCTGGCCGCGGCCCGGATGCGTCACGAACAGACCAGCGCCACTCAGGCCGAGCAGGCTGAGCGTGGTGAGGGTGAAACGGCCCAGACGCCTGAGACCTTTGTGCGACAGGAACGGAAGATCGGCCGTAACGAACCCTGTCCGTGCGGGTCCGGCAAAAAGTACAAGCAATGCTGCGGCAAGGTTGCCTGACCGGATCGTAGCGTTACAGCCAGCAAACCCGCATCTCCGTTAAGACGGGGCTGCGGGTTTTTTCATCGTGATTATCTGCTGGTACGGGCCATGGGGCCGTACTGAAGGGGGAAATTATGGCGGTGGGTTCTGCAACAATGCCTGAGCACTTCCACCCCGTGGTCGGGGTGCGCCTGGGAGTTGCCAGCGCCGGTATCAAAAAGCCGGGACGTAAGGATGTAGTGGTCATTGAACTGGCGAAAGGCAGCCGTGTGGCTGGTATCTTCACCGCCAACCAGTTCTGTGCGGCGCCGGTCCATGTTGCCCGGGATCACCTGGAACGGGGCGAGCCGCGATATCTGCTGATCAACACCGGTAATGCCAATGCCGGCACGGGTGAACGCGGAATGCGCGACGCACGTGCCTGTTGCGAGGCACTGGCGAAAGCGGCACAGCATGAGGCCCACGCCGTGTTGCCGTTTTCTACCGGAGTGATTGGTGAGCCTCTGCCGGTGGATCGGATTGTCGATGCCCTGCCACAGGCGCTGGCGGATCTGTCGGAAACCCATTGGCCAGAGGCTGCGGCGGGTATCATGACCACCGATACCCGGCCCAAGGGTTCCAGCCGGCAGCTGACCCTTGATGGTAAAATCGTCAATATCTCCGGACTCAGCAAGGGGGCAGGAATGATCTGCCCGAACATGGCGACGTTGCTTGGCTTTATCGCAACGGATGTTGCTATCGCACCCTCAGTTTTACAGAAACTGGCCAGCGAACTGGGGGAAATCTCCTTTAACCGCATCACTGTTGATGGCGATACCTCTACCAACGACGCCTGTATGCTGATCGCCACGGGGCAGGCCGGGGTGGAAATTGCCTCGGTCGAGAGCGAGCACTACCCGATTCTGCGAGAGGCCCTGAAAGAGGTTTTCCTGGAGCTGGCCCATGCCATCATCCGGGACGGCGAAGGGGCGACCAAGTTTGTCACCGTGGAGGTCATGGGAGCAGCCGCCCAGAAGGAAGCCCTGGATGTGGCTTACACGGTAGCCCATTCTCCGCTGGTGAAAACCGCGCTGTTTGCCTCGGACCCCAACTGGGGGCGCATCCTGGCGGCGGTAGGCCGCGCCGGTGTTGAGGGGCTGGACCTTGATGCCATTGAAATCTATCTCGGCGATGTCTGCCTGGTTCGTAACGGTGGCCGCGCGGAAGACTACACTGAAGAGCGTGGGCAGGCGGTGATGGATCAGGAGGAGATCACCATCCGCATTGATCTCCGGCGCGGAACGATCGAAGAGCGTGTCTGGACCTGCGACTTCTCCCATGACTACGTGACCATTAATGCCGAGTACCGTACCTGATATGAATGGACCGGCTGCGAGGGTCATTCATGTGGCCGTTGGGGTCGTCTGGCGCGACGGGCAGATTCTGATTGCCCGTCGACCGGAGAGAGCCCATCAGGGCGGCCTGCTGGAGTTTCCGGGGGGCAAGGTAGAGCCTCATGAATCCGTGCAGCAGGCCCTGGTGCGTGAACTGAGGGAAGAAACCGGCGTTTTGGTAGAGCCTGAAACCCTGCGTCCGCTGATTGGTATTCGCCACGACTACGGTGACAAACAGGTATTTCTGGATGTGTGGGAAACCCACTCGTCATCGGGCACAGCGCGGGGGCTGGAAGGCCAGCCGGTGTTCTGGAAGGCGCCGGAGTCGCTGCGGGCAGAGGACTTTCCGGTCGCCAATCGCCCTGTCATTAACGCTGTCCGGCTGCCGAAATTACTCGCCATAACCGGTAACGTAGAGACGCCGGCAGCAGCTGAGGCTGAATGTCGGCGTGGCGTCCAGCAGTCGGGCGCGTCCATGGTAATCCTGAGGTTGCCCTCCCTCGCGCCCGGACCCTATAGTGATGCGGTAAGTCTTTGTGTGGATGGTCTGGCCGGAACGGAAGTGCTGGTGCATGATCATCCGGACATCCTGGGCGATCTGCCCGCGGCGGGGCTTCATCTAAGCTGGCGCCGGGCGTCGGCTTTGAGTGCACGTCCGATACCTGATGACCGCTGGTTTGGCGTTTCCTGCCATAATCGTGAGGAGCTGGCCCATGCGGCTGCGCTCGGGGCAGACTACGCTACTCTGGGGCCGGTGCTGCCGACGCCATCACATCCGGGACATACCGGCATGGGTTGGACGCAGTTTGCCGAGCTGGCAAAAGACGCCCTGATTCCGGTCTACGCCCTTGGGGGGGTAGGCCCGCAGGATCTCGATCAGGCATTACAGCATGGCGGTCAGGGTGTGGCCGGAATTTCCTGGTGGTGGCCGCCGTCCAGTCAACAGTAATTGGAAACGATAATGAGCAGACTGACTCATCTGGATGAGCAGGGTGCCGCCCGCATGGTGGATGTGGCGGACAAGGCTGTGACCAGCCGCGAAGCGGTGGCCGAGGGCCGTATTCTGATGGAGCCGCAAACGCTCGCCATGATTTTGGATGGTGAACACCCGAAAGGGGATGTGCTGGCGGTTGCGCGGGTTGCCGGCATCATGGCAGCGAAAAAGACCCACGAGCTGATTCCCCTGTGCCATGCCCTGAACCTGTCATCGGTCAGACTGGCGTTTACACCGGAGCAGGACCCTTGTGCTGTACATATCGAGGCCCGCTGCAAGCTGGCGGGGCAGACCGGCGTTGAGATGGAAGCCCTGACCGCCGTCAGCGTGGCTGCGCTGACCCTGTACGATATGTGCAAGGCGGTGGATAAGGGTATGAACATCACCGGTGTTCGTCTGTTGGAGAAAAAGGGTGGTCGTAGCGGCCACTGGC
>JAJUHY010000119.1 GCA_029265735.1 Marinobacter segnicrescens
GGCATGGGCATGCCCAAGACCCTGGTCGTGCAGTTTGAGGAAATGCTCCAGGCGGCCAATATGGCGTTCGGCCTGGCGCCGATGCTGACCGCCGGCGCGTGTCTGGCGCTGGACGCCCACGGTAGCGCCGAGCTCAAGGAAAAGTACCTGCCCAATCTCTACTCAGGCGTGTGGACAGGCTCCATGGACCTGACCGAGCCTCACTGTGGCACCGACCTGGGCATTATGCGCAGCCGGGCCGTGCCACGGGACGACGGCAGTTACAGCATCTCGGGTACCAAGATCTTCATTACCTGGGGCGAGCACGACATGGCGGAGAATATCATCCACTTCGTGCTGGCCAAGCTGCCCGACGCTCCGAAAGGACCGAAGGGCATTTCTCTGTTCCTGGTACCCAAGTTTCTGGTCAATGACGATGGCTCCCTGGGCGAGCGTAATGCTTTCAGTTGTGGTTCCATCGAGAAGAAAATGGGCATCAAGGGTTCTGCCACCTGCGTCATGAACTTTGACGGGGCCCAGGGCTGGCTGGTGGGCGAGGAGAACAAGGGTCTCGCCGCCATGTTCACCATGATGAACTATGAGCGCCTCGGCGTGGGCATCCAGGGGCTGGCGGCTGCAGAAGCCTCCCTGCAGAATGCCCGGGAATACGCCTTCGAGCGCCTGCAAAGCCGGGCCCCGACCGGTGCCCGGAACCCTGAGCAGGCGGCAGATCCGCTGATTGTCCATCCGGACGTTCGCCGGATGCTGCTGACCATGAAGAGCTACGTGGAGGGTGGCCGCGCGTTTTCTACCTATGTGGGCCAGTGGCTGGACATCGCCAAGTTCTCGGACAACGACGCCGATCGTGAGCGCGCTGAAGGTCTGGTGGCGCTGTTAACTCCGGTAGCGAAGGCTTTTCTGACCGATCGCGGTTTTGATATGTGTGTCCTCGGCCAGCAGGTGTTTGGTGGCCATGGTTATATCCGCGAGTGGGGTCAGGAGCAGCTGGTCCGTGATGCGCGGATTACCCAGATCTATGAAGGCGCCAATGGTATTCAGGCTCTGGACCTGATGGGGCGCAAGGTGGTGGGCAGCCAGGGCAAACTGTATGAGCTGTTTGCCGAAGATCTGGCGGCGTTTATCGAGAAGGAGCAGGGTAATCTTGCCCTTGAACCCTATCTGGCGCCCTTGGCAGCGGCACTGGAGCGTCTGTCTGACGTCACCGAGCAGGTGATCAGACAGGCTGAGAATGATCCCAATGCACCGGGTGCCGCGTCAGCTGATTACACCAATCTGTTCGGTCTGACCGCACTGGCTTACATGTGGGCGAAGATGGTGGCTGCCGCAGCGCCGAAAGCGGACGCAGACAGCTCAGGTTTCTACACTGGCAAGCTGAAAACGGCCCGTTTCTACTATCAGCGGCTGCTGCCCCAGACCGTGTCACTGGCGGAGAGCATCCGTAGCGGCAGTTCGTCAATGATAGAACACGCTGACAATGAATTCTGATCACTACTGAACGATGCACCATGCAGAAGGCCGGCTTTTTTGCCGGCCTTCTGCATATTGGGCGTATTGACAGGATTCATTCTGCGGGTGCATCGTGACAGATGGGTCGGTGGTGATTACAGGAGGTGGCCATGAAGGACGATCTCAAGCATCTTTCGGAAACTCTTAAGCGATATCGGGACGAACTGCGCCTGCAACTCCACCTTGCCCGTCAGGATGTCCGGGACGAGTGGGATGATCTGGATGAATACTGGAGCCGGTTTCGCGAGAAACTGGACGACATCCGTCGCGATGCCGAAGGCGTGGGGGAAGAAACCCGGGAGACTGCCTATAAACTGGGCGAGGAGTTACGCGCCGGTTATGAGCGGATTCGGGCGCGTTTAAAGTAACCGGCAGAGTTTCGTTTCAGGCCTGGCGCAGCAATATCGCCAGGTCAGACAGATGATGCCAGGGAGAAAGGTCGTCATATCCCTTGGCGGCACGGTCAGCGTTACTGCAGAGTTTCAGTGCCTGAAGAAGTGTACTGGCGGGAAGGCGGCGTGCAGCCTGCTCGATGGCTTTAGCCCGCTGAGGCTGAAAGACGCCGTTTTTCTTCAGAAAGGCCGAGGGGTTTTCCCGCTGTCTCATGGCCTGTTGCAGTTCCAGGGTCATGTTGATGTCCCGCACCAGCACGGCCAGCAGACCCAGCGGATTGTCGCCTTCCTGCTGCAATGTGGTAATCACCTTGCGGGCATGAGCGGCACGGCCCGCCAGCAGGTCGTAAATCACTTCGAAAATGCTGAAGCGGGCGCTGTACTGGACAGCTGCTTCTACCACATTCTCATCAATGGTTTTTCCGGCAGCGAGCAGGCTCAGGCGGTCGAGCTCCTGGCTGGCTGCCAGGAGGTTGCCTTCCAGTCGTTCGGTTAGCAGGTTGAGCCCGCCCTGGGTCAGTGTCAGTCCCCGGGACCGGGCCCGTTGCTGAAGCCAGCCCGGAAACTTGTCCGCATCGATTGGCCAGACCGTAACATGCACCCCGGTTTTCTGGAGTTGCTTGTACCACTTGCGACGGGTTTCGGCAGCATCCAGGCGGCTACTGATGAGGAGCAGTAATATGTCATCGGCAGGTTGAATCAGCGCCTGTTCGATCACATCCCGGCCATCGCCGAGTTTGCCTGTGGGCAGGCGGATTTCAATACGGCGGCGTTCGGCAAACAGGGACATGGCCCCCAGCTCATCCCGCAGGGCGCCCCAGTTCAGGTGCTGATCAGCGTGATAGACCTGGCGCTCATTGAAACCCTGCTCCCGGGCCCTGGCCCGGATCTGGTCACAGGCTTCCTGTACCAGCAGGGGTTCGTCCCCGGAAACCAGGTACACCGGCGCAAGTTTCTTCTCCAGCGCCTGACCGAGCTGGCCGGGGTTTATTTTCATGGTGAGGTTTCGTCGATCCCTTGTTCGCGGGCCTTTTCAGCGGCTTCTGCCTCGTGGGCCTCAATGATCTGATCAATCCGTGATTGATCGAAAGGCACCAGCCGGAAGCCGATCTGCCGCACGAGATTGTCGTACAGCTGACGTTCAATCTCTTCCCGCTCCCGTCGCTTGGCCAGTACGCTGGTAGCGTCAAAGCGGTAACTCTGCGAGGCGGTTACCTGGGTATCCGCGAGCAGGAGCATGCCGGAGCGGGTCTGCAGCACGAGATTTATGCTCTGGCGCAGCTCGTATTCCGCCGCTTCTGCCCGGGCAGAGATGGCGCTGGTACGCTGAGTCTGCCTGAAATTGCCCAGCAGGAGCAGGTGTGCGGCCTGCTCCCGGCTTTGTGCCAGCGTCACATTGCCAATGGTGAACTGGGACTTGAGCGCCTGGCAAAGCTCCACCGGTACGCCCGGTTGGCACCCAACCCACAGGGGCTCCAGTGCTGACGGTACTGGGGACGCGCCTCGCAGCTGGAAGCCGCAGGCGCTGATCAGCAGCATCAGCAGACCCGGGCCGAGTACCTTTGTTAGCTTGTTCATAGCCATCTCCGGGCGTCAGTTGGCGACCACGTTGACCAGTTTTCCGGGCACTACGATGACTTTACGTACCGTCTTGCCTTCTGTGAACCGGGTAACGTTCTCATGCTCCAGCGCCAGTTTTTCCAGGTCTTCTCTGGAAATACCGGCCGGGACATCCGCTTTGCCCCTTACCTTGCCATTGACCTGCAGCACTACCTGAATCTCGCTGCGCACCAGCGCAGTTTCATCGGCTACCGGCCAGCGAGCATCCACCACGGGCTGGTCATGTCCCATGGCCTGCCAGAGACGGTGACAGATATGAGGCGTTATGGGTGACAGCATCAGCACGGCGGCATCCAGCGCTTCCTGAACCACTGCCCGGTCCTGCTCATCCACCGGGTCAAGCCGGGAAATCTCGTTCAGCAGTTCCATAACGGCGGCTATTGCAGTGTTGAAGGTCAGGCGGCGGCTGATGTCGTCGCTGACCTTGGCGATGGTCTCGTGGGTTTTCCGGCGCAGGTTCCGACGGGCCTCGTTCAGTTTCTCCACATCGATGGCCTGAACCGGTCCGCCCGCGGTATGTTCCCGAACCAGTCGCCACAAACGTTTGAGGAAACGGTTGGCACCTTCGACGCCACTGTCAGACCACTCAAGGGACTGCTCCGGCGGTGCGGCAAACATGATGAACAGACGCACGGTGTCAGCACCGTATTGGTCGATAATGGCCTGGGGGTCGATGCCGTTGTTCTTCGACTTCGACATCTTGGTGACACCGCCGATTTCCACCGGCTGACCATCTTCCCGATGGGTAGCCCGGACGACGTGTCCTTTGCTGTCCCGCTCCACGGTAACGTCGGACGGCGCAATCCAGGTGGTCATGCCGGACTCATCCGTACGGTAGTAGGTTTCCGCCAGTACCATGCCCTGGCAGAGCAGGCGGTTGAAGGGTTCAGAGCTCGTAACCAGTCCCACGTCCCGCAGCAGCTTGTGGAAAAAGCGCGCATACAGCAGGTGCAGAATGGCGTGCTCGATACCGCCGATATACTGGTCCACCGGCAGCCAGTAGTTGGCGGCGGCGGGGTCCAGCATGCCCTTGTCGTAGTTGGGGCTGCAGAAGCGGGCGTAGTACCAGGATGACTCCATAAAGGTGTCAAAGGTGTCCGTCTCCAGGGTCGCAGGCTGACCGTTGTATTCCGTCTTCGCCCACTCCGGGTCTGCCTTGATCGGTGACCGCACGCCGTCCATTTCAACATCTTCTGGCAGGCGTACCGGCAGCTGGTCATCGGGCACTGGCATTTCGGTGCCGTCGTCCAGGGTCATCATGGGGATGGGAGCGCCCCAGTAACGCTGACGGGATACACCCCAGTCCCGCAGACGATAGTTGACCGTACGCCGGCCGATACCGCTTCCGGTCAGGTCCGCGGCGATGGCGTCGAAAGCTTCGTCGCTGGTGAGGCCGCTGTAGCGACCGGAGGAAACGAGGGTGCCTTTCTCGGTAAAGGCCTGCTCCTGAACGTCCAGTTCGCGGCCATCAGCGGCAGCGATAACCTGTTTGATGGGCAGGCGGTATTTGCGGGCGAATTCATGGTCCCGTTCGTCGTGGGCCGGTACCGCCATGAGTGCGCCGGTGCCGTAATCCATCAGCACAAAGTTGGCGACCCAGATGGGAATTTCTTCCTGGGTAAGGGGATGGATAGCCTTGTAACCGGTATCGATGCCCCGTTTGTCCATGGTGGCGATATCGGCTTCGGCAACCTTGCTGTTACGACACTCGTCCACAAACCGCGCCACGTCGGTGTGCTCTTCAGCAGCCTTGCGGGCAAGCGGGTGCTCGGCGGCTACGGCCATGTAAGTCACGCCCATCAGGGTGTCCGGTCGGGTCGTGTAAACGGTCAGCCCGCCGTCCTGATCCTTGAGCGGAAAGGTCAGCTCGGTACCTTCAGACTTGCCGATCCAGTTGCGCTGCATGGTCTTGACCTGTTCCGGCCAGTCTTCCAGCGTGTCCAGGTCGTTCAGCAGTTCTTCGGCGTAATCGGTAATGCGGATGAACCACTGGGGGATTTTCTTTTGCTCAACCAGCGCGCCTGAGCGCCAGCCCCGGCCATCCACTACCTGCTCGTTGGCAAGGACAGTCTGGTCCACGGGATCCCAGTTTACGGTGGCCATCTTTTTGTAGACCAGGCCCTTTTCATACAGGCGGGCAAAGAACCATTGTTCCCAGCGGTAGTAATCCGGGTCACAGGTGGCCAGCTCCCGGGTCCAGTCGTAGCCGAAGCCCAGCTGTTTAAGCTGTTGCTTCATATATTCGATGTTCGAGCGGGTCCACCTGGCCGGCGCTGTCTTGTTGGCGATGGCGGCGTTTTCAGCGGGCAGGCCGAAAGCGTCAAAACCCATTGGAAAGAGCACATTGTAGCCACACATACGCTTATAGCGAGCGCGGGCGTCCGATGGCGTCATAGCATACCAGTGCCCGATGTGCAGTTCGCCGGAGGGATACGGAAGCATAGTCAGCGCATAATGCTTGGGTTTGGAATGGTCAATATCTGAATGGTACAGGCCATCAGCTTCCCATTTTTTCTGCCAGTAGGCTTCAATTTCGGTCGGGTTATAGTTCGGTCTTTGCGTCTGGGTCATTCTTATCTCCTGACACTTTAAGATACAAAAATCCCTTCGTCCAAACAGGGACGAAGGGTTGCTCCGCGGTACCACCCTGGTTGCCGGAAAATCTCACCGGCCGCTCCAGTCGCGTTAACGGGCGATTCCCGGCCCCGGCTACTGTTTTTCACCGGCGCGGCCTGTCCTCTTCGCGGGACTGGCAGGCGAGTTCGATCTTGATGGCGGTCCGCTGCCGCCTTGCCGGGCTCACACCTCTCTCTCCC
>JAJUHY010000196.1 GCA_029265735.1 Marinobacter segnicrescens
CCCCGGGCCGACACCATCCGCCTGATGGGTAACAAGGTTTCGGCCATTGAAGCCATGGTAAAAGCCGGCGTTCCGACGGTGCCTGGCTCCGATGGTCCGATCACCAACGACGACCAGCGCACCCTGGAGATTGCCCGCAAGATCGGCTATCCGGTGATCATCAAGGCCGCTTCCGGCGGTGGTGGTCGCGGCATGCAGGTGGTTCACACCGAAGCTGCACTGCTCAAGGGCATCCAGATCACTCAGAGTGAAGCCAAGGCGGCTTTCGGGGATGCCACCGTTTATCTGGAAAAATACCTGGAGCGTCCGCGTCACGTGGAAGTTCAGGTTCTGGCCGACACCCATGGCAACGTGATTCACCTGGGTGACCGTGACTGCTCCTTCCAGCGCCGTCACCAGAAAGTGATCGAAGAGGCTCCGGCTCCGAACATTGATGAAGAAGCCCGTCAGAAAACCCTGCAGGCCTGTGTCGATGCCTGTAAGGAAATCGGCTATGTGGGCGCCGGCACCTTCGAGTTCCTGTACCAGGATGGTGCGTTCTACTTTATCGAGATGAACACCCGCGTTCAGGTGGAGCACCCAATTTCGGAAATGGTCACCGGCGTTGATATCGTCCGTGAGCAGCTTCGCATTGCCAGCGGCCTGCCCCTGCAGTACAAACAGGAGGATATTCGCATCTCCGGCCACGCACTGGAGTGCCGTATTAACGCGGAAGACCCGAAGACCTTCGTACCCAGCCCGGGTACCGTGCGTCATTTCCACGCCCCCGGCGGCAATGGCGTTCGGGTAGACTCCCACCTGTACAGTGGCTACACGGTGCCACCGTTCTACGACTCGCTGGTCGCGAAACTGATCACCTGGGGCGACGACCGGGAAATTGCCCGTCGGCGCATGAAAAATGCCCTGGACGAACTGGTGGTAGAAGGCATTCGCACCAACCAGCCGCTCCATCGCAGCCTGATTCGGGACAGCGGCTTCAAGAATGTGGATTTCACCATTCACTATCTCGAAAAGCTGATACGGGACTGATATGCCCTGGCTTCAGTTACAGATTCCGGCGGACCCTGGTAAAGCAGTACAGCTGGAAGACCTTCTGCTGGAAATGGGCGCTGAGGCGGTCACTATGGAAGACGCCGCCGACGACCCGATTTTCGAGCCAGATCTGGGCACCACTCCCCTGTGGGGCGAAACCCGGGTTACCGGCCTTTTCGATTCGGGCCGCGACGCTGAGGAACTGTGTTCCGCCATCCGCAGCGCGTGGCATCAGCGGACCCAGCAGGATCTGCCCGGCATCGAAATCGTCCTGGTCGACGACAAGGACTGGGCGCGGGCCTGGATGGACGAGTTTCATCCACTCAAATATGGCGAGCGACTGTGGATCGTCCCCAGCTGGCACGCCGCCCCTGATCCCGATGCCGCCAACCTGCTGCTGGACCCAGGCCTGGCATTCGGAACCGGTACCCACCCCACAACGGCCCTGTGTCTGGAATGGCTGGACGGCGCCGACGTTGATGGTGCCAAAGTCATCGACTATGGCTGCGGCTCGGGCATTCTGGCCCTTGCGGCTCTGATATTGGGTGCGAGCCAGGCCATAGGCGTGGACACGGATCCCCAGGCGCTGGAGGCCAGCCGTGACAACGCCCGGCGGAACCAGATCAGTGAGGACCGGCTCAGGCTTTACCGCCCCGGCGATGAGCCTGACACCCAGGCTGACATTCTGCTTGCCAACATTCTGGCCGGCCCACTGATTACCCTGGCTCCCCAATTGGCGCAGAAAGTTCGCCCGGGAGGACATGTGGTATTGTCGGGCATTCTGAGCTGGCAAGCCGGTGACGTGATGGCCGCATACGAGCCCTGGTTTGTCATGGATGAGCCGGAACAGCGCGAAGAATGGATCCGCCTCACAGGTCGCCGTATTGGTGGATGACGGCGTCCCTGGCTGCCGCTAAACTGCCGGGAGTCTTGAACCTTTACAGGATTTTAGGATGGCCGACACTTCCAGCCTGCTGACCCGATGTCCCCATTGCGATACCCGTTTCCGGGTCACCGGAAAACAGCTTGGTATTGCCGATGGCAAGGTTCGTTGCGGCCACTGCATGGAAGTCTTCGACGCCCGCGACCATGCGGTCACGCCAGCTGGAGTACAGGCAGCCAGTTCGTCCCGGGATGACGACGGGCCGGGCCTGTTCGCCAGCGACCCGGCCGACGACCTGATTTTTCAGGACAATCCCGAAGAAGATGCAGCTGACGGTCCCTACGCCGGTCAGGCCTCCAGTTTCGATGAAGAGGAACTCAGCGACAGCTTCCGCAACGTCGACACCGAGTTCGGACATGGCATGCCCGAAGAAGACGAGATCGAGGAGGTGGATGAAAGCTGGGCCGAGGCCATGCTTCAGGAAGAACTGCCGGGTCCTTCCCCCGACTCATCCGGAAACGAACCAGACAGGGTCCTGGCAATTCCTGAGCCCGCCGCAGACGTAGAGAAACCGGCCGCCGGGAAAGAAACCGCCAGTAAAGAAGATACCGGGGCCGACCCGGTGACCTCTTCTGGTACATACCGCCCGGTCACCGGAGAAGCTGCCGACAGTCTCCGGGCGGATGAGGATGCCTGGACGGCAGACTTCACCCCGGATGACCTGGTCGCCACGGATAAAAAGGCCGGCAGCGGGTCCGATGCGGGTAGTTTTCTGCCATTAGACGATATTTCACCTTACGACGGCCTCGCACGGGAGCCGGTATCGGTCGGTTCTCGATCTGGCAGCCGTGCCCGTCGCTGGCTGTGGTTCCTGGCTGTACTGGCGCTGATCGCTGTGCTGATGTCCCAGATAGCGTGGTTCCAGTTCGACCGGCTTTCCGCCATCCCACAATTGCGGCCGTGGTATGAGAAGGCCTGCGAATACGCCGGCTGTGAACTGGCGCCGCTGGTGGCCATGGATAAGATCCAGAGCCGCAAGCTGGTGGTTCGCACCGATCCGGATGATCGCACAGCGCTGCTGGTAGATGCTGTGATTATAAACCAGGCCGAGTTTGAGCAGCCCTTCCCGTCCATCGCTCTGACGTTTTCCAACCTGAACGGGGACGTAGTGGCCCAGAGCGTGTTTCCGCCCAGGGATTACCTGGCCGGGGAAGGCAGCAACCTGACCGCCATGCCTCCGGGTACGCCAGTTCGCATCGCCATCAGCATTCGCGATCCCGGCCGCGACGCGGTCAACTACAATCTGCGTTTTGTGAATCGAAGCGGCGATTCCTGATTGCCACGGGGACACCGGGCCGGACAAAAGTCAACCAGACAGAGTGAAAAATAATCAACTTTTCACCGGTTCCGGCCTTCAATACCCTCCCCCCCGGCGGTATCATTGTCGCCCCCCTGAATCTGCCATCCTGATCTGTCTGACCAGCGTCCTCTGGGCCGCAAAAAGCAGAAAAAACAGAATATGGTAGATTCAGAGACTGCTCGGTAACCTGGTGACGGACTCTAGACTTATGCTGCCTTCGGTGAAGATCGGGCCCTATACCCTGCCCAATTCGCTGGTGGTTGCGCCTATGGCCGGCGTAACCGATCGCCCGTTCCGGTTGCTGTGCCGCCGGTTGGGAGCGGGTCTGGCGGTATCCGAGATGGTGATTGCTGACCCGACGCTGTGGCATACCCGAAAGTCACGCCTGCGGCTCGACCACGACGGTGAGCCCGAGCCCCGGGCAGTACAGATTGCGGGCGGCGACCCCGACATGCTCGCTAACGCGGCACGGATGAACGCGGACCAGGGCGCCCAGATCATCGACATCAATATGGGTTGCCCGGCGAAAAAAGTGTGTAACAAGGCCGCCGGCTCAGCGCTGATGAAGGATGAAGCACTGGTGAAGGACATCCTCCACGCCGTGGTTCAGGCGGTGGACGTGCCCGTCACCCTGAAAATGCGCACCGGCTGGGACAGGGATAACCGCAATGCGGTCCATATCGCACGACTGGCAGAGGATGCCGGTATCAGTGCCCTCGCGGTTCATGGTCGCACCCGGGCGGATGCCTACCGGGGCGAAGCCGAGTACGACACCATTGCCGAGGTGAAGCAGGCCGTCACCATACCGGTGTTCGCCAATGGCGACATTACAACGCCACAGCAGGCCAGGGACGTGCTCCTGTACACGGGGGCCGACGGACTGCTGATCGGCCGGGGCGCCCAGGGGCGCCCGTGGATTTTCCGGGAGATCCGGCACTTCCTTGAAACCGGCGAAGTCATGGCACCGCCGGCCCTGGACGAGGTGGAAACCATTCTTCAGGAACACCTGAAAGAACTCCACCGGTTCTACGGAGACCCCATGGGTGTGCGCATTGCCCGCAAACACGTGGGCTGGTATCTGCAGGCTCACGACGCCGGCAAACAGTTCCGCAAGCGTTTTAATACGCTGGATTGCGCCCAGGCGCAGTCGGACAGTATCCAACAGTATTTTGCAGCCTTACGAAATGGAGAGGTATTCGCAGCATGACCGCTGAAACACTGGCACATGATTCCATGGCCCATTCCAGTAATGACGATCAGCCTACCCTGCAGACCGTCAGCAGCACCGGCAACTCTGTCACCCTGCGCGACAGTGTAGA